>DAHXLZ010000244.1 GCA_027365715.1 Methanomassiliicoccales archaeon
TGCAGTCTGCCGAATCTTTCGTCAGACCGGCAAAAGGTATTTACATCTTATTTCAATCTGGCCCAGAGGGCCCATAGCTTAGTCTGGTGGAGCGTCTGGCTCATAACCAGATGGTCGTCGGTTCAAATCCGACTGGGCCCACTGCTGTGCAGGTTTAATTTTCGCTGCTCCTTAAGCCAACGTGTGTCGTGCGCAGTTATACTTTTATGCGATTCTCTGTTCGGAAAAAGTCCAGAGATGACACGCCAGTTAACAGGCAGTGATGGTATGTTGAAGAACATTCATTGCTGGAAGGTATATCGATTCTGCTGTAATTTCCAGATACTGTGCCTCTATTGCGTCACACCCGGAAGTTTCAGGAATGGGATGCACATGGTCTGTTAATAATTGCAGCAATTCATGTACACGCACCCAAAACATCATTGTGCAGCGTTTATATACTGTTCTGATGATGTTCGGCTCCATAAACCAGTGTGGTATTTAATCCAGAATTCTTTGCTATTTCTCCAAGATTCTTGTTCCCTGTGACAAATTCAGCAGCATCCAAGTTTCGTGCACTAACAAGCTGAATTGCCTCTGCCTGATATATGTGATTCTCCTCAATGAATGCCCAACTCTCTTCAATAATTTTCTCACACAATGGAATAATTTTCAGCCGCTCAATTTTATGCATTCTCATTGACCCGCTCAGAAGTCTTTCACGCAGAATTTTGTGAGTGCTTTTATCAAGAATCTTTCTCCTTGTCAATCTATCACAGACAGCGAGAACTTCACCAAAATTCCAGATATTGAAGCACAGGCTGGTATCACCGCTGTACAGCTTAAGGTAATACGATCGTATTTGAGGGCGGTCGTTCTCCATTATACCTCTTAATTGTGGCAATGCTGTCAAAGTACACTGTCTGATCTTTTGTCACGCATTTCCCCCGCACAATCTTGCCAGCCTGTTTTCTCAGTTCAATCGGTTCTTTATCAGATTGGTAATTCTTCTGTTCAGGGCAAGCATTGCAGTTTGATATTCTTCCCTTACCATGGCCGGCGAATCCAATTTGATTTCAGGGAAGTGGCACATTGCAGGAAGCTCTGGAGAAAGCGAGCGGTATTCAAAGTTATCCCAATATGTGCCAGGAATGTCAGGTGAGTGGGGAAAGTTCCGCAATTTTCCGCCACCATTTGTGGTTTTTCTCGATTACTGCATCAAGGGTGCGCGGATCTGTTCCGTGCAATGAGTTCAGACCTAGTAGAATGAGCATGGCTATCGCCTGAACAATGCCCGTTCCCGGATCGGTGTATCCTGGAACAGGGACGCCACCAAATCCTTCTCCAACGCCCCATGCAATTATTGCAAAAACGGCACCGCCGATGTAAGCGGTCTTCCTTGCAAAACCAAGTATCAGGGAGAACGCCAGAGCCGCCTCCAGCCCTCCAACGAGGAAAGCGTAAAAAGCTGGAGCTGCCGTGACCTGTCCGCTCCAGAAGCTGAACCAGCCGTTCAGGAATGCCGGAGCACCTGATGCCTGATTGCCAACAACAGACACAATGTTCCCGGCCAGATTGAAGTAAAACGCAAGGAATGCCTCCGTTGCATACACTGTGCCGAATATTATTGCTGTTATTCTGCTGAGCAGCATTGATCTGTCTGATATGGCCTTCCACACGCGCCTTCCGGTCTCATATCGGACTTCAGCCAGTTTCCGCCACCATGCCACTCTCCGTTCTATCATTGCGTCAATCGTGAATGGGGATGAGCCGTAAGTCGCATCAATTAGAAGCAGGAAGAGTATGCCCAGCGCGTATATGTTTCCCCCACCAAGATTTACAGAACCCGGGCCGTAGGGTCCACCGAACCCTTCCGGTATGGCCCAGATAAACAGTCCGAGCACGATTCCGCCGATGTATGCAATTTTTCTCAGAAAGCCAGCAATCAGTGCAAATGATATGGAAAATTCGAGCACACCAACTGCGTATGTTATGAACATTGGCTGCCATGCTGCAACGCCACTCCAGAAGCTGAACCAGCCGCTGAGAAACGGTGGCTGCCCTGATCCTGCGGCCTGCACTATTGCGGGCAGCTGCGAGTAAAGATTCATCTGAAATTTGAAGTAACCATCAATGCCCCAGAGAACACCAAAAATAATTGAAGCTGCTTTGGCGAGTTTCAATCCACGCAAATGTGCTTCCTCTATCACGACGCATTTCTCCGCTTCTTTAGATGAAATGGATTGACCGCTATCATTGATTTTCCTTTCTAGTGTGCCATGGCCAGTCAGTTTCCAGATGTGTTGCGGTTAAGATATATACAGACGCCAGGCTATTATTGTATCTGCGAATCTTCATGTAACTGTTATTTATTGATTACGCGTCACAGCAGAGGATAAGGATGGAAACAGTAGAGGCGACAATTGAGATTGAGCGCGACGATTGTGTTGTAACAAATCTGGTATTTGCAAAGCTGAAAGGTGCAAGTGTGAACAGGCTGGTCATCGGAGGTGAAAAGTCTCTCCACAAAGTGAAGTCGGATAGCATTCTTGATGTCATAACAGAGCTTCGTCAGGTTTCAGAAAGCGTTAAACGGGTCGGCAGTGACTCCCTCTGGGTTGAAGGAAAGAGCTGTTCTGCTTGCCGCTTTTTCTCTGCATCGAACGTGCCAGTCGTCGGCAGCCGTACCATTGATGAAAGGCATATCGCCTTCAGGATACTCATTCAATCGAGAAAATCGCTTGAGCTCTTGGTCAAACAAATGGCAAGTGCAGGATTGAATCCAAGGATCACAGATATACGGACAGGACGGAGTCAGTCGCTGACTGAAAGAGAAATGGAAGTCCTGCTCTTTGCATTCAACCACGGTTATTTTGAGAGCAACAGGCAGTCGAGCCTTACTGAGCTGGCTGAGAAGCTAAATGTTTCCACATCGAGCCTCTCTGATGTTATGAGGAGGGCTTTGCGGAAAACTGTGGAGGACTACCTCAGGCGGAGCATGTAATTCAGATGGCATGGATTTCAAATCTGATAACAAATCTGATAAAAAAATAAGGCTTTATACAGGATATTGCACTTTGTCAGGCATGGCAATGATTGAGGATAGTGAAAGAGAAAAACTCGAACAGATGTTTTACGGCGAATTGAAAGGTCCATTGACAGTAGTGCTTTTCACCTCAAAATCAAACTGCGAATATTGCGATGAGACGGCGCAGCTTCTGGAAGAAGTTTCTTCCGTAACTGGCGGAAAGATGACCCTGGAAAGGCACGATTTCGATGAAGACAGAAAGGTTGCAGATGGCTATGGTATTGACAAGACGCCTGCCATTGTCATACCGTTTGGCGACGGAAACGGCGTGAGATATTACGGAATCCCGGGTGGCTACGAGTTTGTCAGCTTCATAGAAGACATTGTGGACGCATCAAAAGGTCATACAAAACTGACAGAGGAGATCAGGGAAGAGGTCAGGAAGATCGGCAAGAAGGTCCACATACAGGTATTCGTGACACCCACCTGTCCATGGTGCCCCAGAGCCGTCAGGACAGCACATCAGTTCGCAATGGAGAACAGTTCAATAACATCTGATATGGTTGAGGCTACAGAGTTTCCGGAGCTTGCAAGGTCATTCGAGGTCATGGCTGTTCCGAAGATTGTGATAAATGGAGAGATTTCATTCGAAGGCGCCATGCCTGAAGAAACTTTCCTCCATTACATCAGGAAGTCAATTGAATAGCTCTGCATCCTGACGTTCTTGCAGTTCAGTCAACCGCTGAGGGCATGGCCAAGGGCTTCAGCAAACCGGTCGATATCCTCCTTATCGTTGAAACAGTGTATGGAGAGCCTTATCCCTCCAATGCCTGAAACACCGCGGCATGAGGCAACAAACCCCTTTGCATGAAGTGCGTTCACCGTGTCCAGATTCTGCTGCCATCTCTTTCCAGTGCTGAAAGTGAGTATGGAGGAGCGGTGCGTTTTGTTCTCCGGTGAAACAATCTTCACACCGAGTGAAGAGAGTTTATCGCGCGCATATGATTCCAGTTGCTCTATCCTCGACGTTACATTCTCTGTCCCAATCTCATTGAGTATTTTCAGGGATTCACTCATCGCTGTCATGCCCGCATGGTTCATCCACCCGCCATATTCGAATCTTCTGGCATCGTTGACAAACGTCCTTTCATCGTACGGATTGTTGTTTTCATCCGCAAAGTATGAGGGCCATCCATAATCAGGCTCAACAGTGTTGTTCAGGCTGGGGAACGGCACATTGAGCCTGTTCTGGATTTTTGCATTAATGAAAAGTACTGAACAGCCGAATGGTGAAAACATCCACTTCTGACCTCCCGCTGCAACAAAATCCGGTTCCGTCTCTCTCACATCAAGCCGCATGGCGCCCATTTGCTGGACGGCATCGACAACAAGGTATGCGCCGGCTCTGTGCACAACATCTGCAATGCTCTTCAGGTCCGCCCTGAAACCGCTGACCCAGTTTACTGAGCCGATAAGCACAACTTTCGTCTTCTCGTCAATCGCACCGGACAGAATATCTGCAGTGGCAGCGCCACCGGGGCAATCCACTACCCGGACATCGACACCCTTCTTCTGCCATTTCAGTGTTTCGAAACCGGAGGAAGGGAACTCGGTATTCAGAGAAACAATATTGTCCCCGGCCGTCGGAGAAATGCATTCGAATGCAATCTGGATACCCTGCGTAGTGCTGCTCCCTGCAATCGCAATCTCTCTTTTCTGTGCATTAATCAGCTTTGCAGCTTCAGGCAGTAAGACCGAGGAGCGTTCATTCCACATGCGGCTGGGATTGCCGTCTTCGAATTCGCAGGCCGAATCGGCAATTTCCTTGAATTTCTTCACTGCCGACAGAGGGGCAGGAGACATGGAGGCCCAGTTCAGAAATGTCTTGTGTTTCAGTACTTCAAACTCTTCCCTTCGAAAACGTGACATTCTATCTACCACGGCTGGCGAAAGCAATCGGTCTGATAAATGTCTGCTGTTCCTAACGTTCGCCTCTCTTCCTGACTATTGTGAATATGTCGGAGAGCGCCAGGACGCAAAATATGAGGCCAATCAGAAGCGTGAGGAAGAAGAATATCTCAATGTCTATGAAAATCGATGAATTGCTGATGCCGGAAACAGTATTCACGAACGCAATGATCATGAGCCATAACCCGTTGAGTATTGTGAAGAGGAAGAGCCTGTTTACCTGGGCAAAAATAGGCTGTCTGAGGCTCTCACCCGAGAAGTGCGGCAGCATTGTCACCATTATTGCGTAGGCGGCCAGGCCGAGTCCTATGATGGTGCTGTAGACCGTAAGGAGCTCCGGTGCTTCAAAAAAAAGCATAAATTTTGACTGGTGGGAATACAGGCCGAATTTCGCAAAGTAGCTGTCTACCATCAGTACGGTGAATATGAATGAAACTATGAATGCGGTGCTGATTTTGTAGAGGCTTTCTACATTGCCTCTCATCTTTATCTGCGGCATGATTTCTCCACTCTCATTTTCGGAATGTGCTTTAAGCTTTTATGGTCAAATTATGTGTTCCTGATGTTTTTACATCAATTTGAGAGAGCGTGAGGACATCCCGGCTTGCAGGGAGGATGTCGCTCAGCATTCAGTGACTGATTCGGGCTGAATGAGGCAATTCAGCGTAACACAGGGCGACGAGCCGGAGAAGCTCCTGAAAATGAATTGGCCAGTGTAAATTGCCATTTACCGGTACATTGTTATCGCACTGACCATGAAAAGCAGGAGAGCCAGAAAGAGATAGACATTTGTGTACATGAAGAACCTGTGTGCAGAACGTTCAGGTGTCAAAAGCAATTTCAAGAGTACATAAGTGAGCACAGAATCAAGCGCGATCAACGGTATCAGCACGTTGAGGTTACCGATTACAAACACTATGGCCAGTGTCACAGCAACAGTTATTGCTGAAAACAGCGATATCCACGCACCCCACACTTTTCTGGCAGTGACAACCGGAAGCATCGGAATCCCTGCATTTTTGTAATCTTCCTTCAGTCCGATTGAAAGCCCCCATATGTGCGGAGGCGTCCATGCGAAAACGAAAAGGAAGAGCAGGAGAGCCATCAGAAGGTCCGCGTGCGCAGATGCCAGAAACCCGTAGGCAACCGGAACAGCACCGGAGAATCCTCCCCAGAGTATATTCTGCGACGTCCTTCTCTTCAGAAGGAAACTGTACACCACAACGTTGTCGAATATGCCGAAACCCATGAGAATGATGAATACTGTCCCCAGAAATGAGCTCAATGCCATCGCCATTGTGATGAGCATAACTCCAAGCACGATCGCATTTTCACCAGGTATCTCGCCCGACGGCAGTGGGCGCAATGCCGTCCTGTTCATGACCCTGTCTATCGGCATGTCGATGAAGTTTGTAAGCGACTCACATCCGGATGTTCCTGCAGCAAGCGCTGCAATTACAATGAGCATCTGCATGATCGAGAAGTGATACGCGATAAATGCTCCAGTCACATATCCGATGGCCCCGGTAAGTGTGAGTGATCCCCATATGGCGGGCTTGGTCATGATGAAATGCTGCACAACTGACTCTCCGATTCCGGCATTGCGATGCCGTGCAGGTGAAATCACGGAATGCTCTGTCGCAGATGCATTGCTGTTCAAGCCTGCCGCCCCCGGAGCAACCGCATTTTCTCAACCGCCCTCATTGCCTGTTCGCTCCGCCGGTTTTGACGTCGATGAGTCTGCTGAAGTACGGTGCGAAGGTTCTGTATGCCATGTGCGACCACTTTGCAAAAGGCACCTCCAGGACAAGCAATGATGTTACAATCATCAGGTGAATGGTGTAAATGACGTATGTTGCCCACGCCATGTAAGCGTACCTGAAGACCACTATCATGACTCCAGTAATGCCGGCTGCAAACAGGAGGAGAAGAAACATCCAGTCTGTGGAGTGAGAGTACCTGTACATGTTCTTTGTTTTCCTGATTCTTCCATACAGTGCGGGAGAAATGCCCAGCAACAGCAGGGCGGCGGCCACGTACTGCACGATCATGATCGGGCTGGTGACCGGATAGAATTTGTCCGTTTGCCATAACGCCATCAGGAACACACCGAGGACGAATATCATCGCATATCCGATGAATCTGGTCAGGTGATAGACATGGTCCTTCGTTCCGCCCTTGCATGACAGGAATTTGGATTGGGTCAGGAAGTTGACTGGAATGGTCCTGACCAGCTCAGTGACATAGGATCGAAGCGGGATTTTTCCCGGCACGGACATCACGGTGAAGCGGTACATGCGATATACATTGATCATGAGCAGAGTGCCCAGCACTGCCAGCACGATAATGTCTGCAGTCTCAACTATTTCCACCGGCGCGAAAGTGGCGAGCTGAACAGTGTGTGTCACTATAGGCCCGTGAAGAAGATATATAGACAGCAGGGCAATGAACGAAAGCAGAGCGATGCCTATCCACTCTGCCCACTTTGAAGCATACAGGATCCTTGAGATGCCGGAGAAATCGTACTTCGTTGTGAGGTATCTTCTCAGCGACATCATGAAACCTGCAGGGTCAGCCTGCCTGGGGCAGGAATCCGTGCATTCACCACAATAATAACACATCCAGGGCTCAGTAGATGCTTTGATTTTGTCCTCAAGACCCAGAATTGAGTATCTGATCAGTTTCCTCGGAAATTCATGGCCCTCAGTAGATAAGGGGCAAATGGCAGTGCAGACGCCGCAGCTGTAACAGGCTGAAACGTCAAACGCACCAAGCTTTTTCAGGTCGCTCATGAAATCAGGATTCACAGCCGTCATTTCTTCCCAGCCTCCCTGACCCTGTAGGTGTAGTAGCCGTCTTCCCTCTTCTCGGCCGGCTGCAGCGTCCCGTATCGGACAAGTGTCATGATGTGCCAGAATGCGTCCCTGCTCTTGATGCCGGTTTCAGTCGCGATTTCAGGAATCGTTTTCTCACCCTTTCCAAGCGCTTTGACTATCCTGCCCCTGGTCTCATTGTAGACTCTCACGTGTTCTGCAAGTTCCGCGGATGCTTTTGCGCCCGTTTTCTGGCGGTAAGCCAGTATGGACAGGGCTCTCTTTGTCTTCTTCACCTCAGTCACAGTACCACTTCCTTTCCCATCGCACCAATCATGCTCAATATCTGGTCATTCCTCAGGCCCTGCAGCTGTACCGCTTCAGTTGGGCAGACAGCGACGCACGCGCCGCATCCTTTGCACTTGGCAATATTGACCCATGCCCTTTCTCCCAGGCCGTCGTAATTCTTCGTCACAATGGCATCATAGGGACAGGCCGCAATGCACTCCCTGTTCAATCCGCACACTGCGGGATCGACTTTCACGACAAACGGCTCAAGCTCTATGGAATCGGTCAGTGTGATTGTGGCGGCCTTCGATGTTGCTGCTTCAGACGATGCCAGCGTTTCCCTTGTATCCTTCGGGCTCTGGCATGTGCCGCCCAGGTATACGCCGGCTGTCAGCGTCTCTACCGGCCTCAGCTTGGGATGCACTTCCTGAAAGAAACCGGCCTTTCCCACGGGGAGCTTCATCGCATCAACAAGCTCCGTATTCTTCCGCGGGACCATCCCGGTTACCAGGACCACTGCATCCACGGGTATCTCCAGAGTTTCGCCCTGAGTGAGTCTGTCTCTGACACTGACAGAGAGGTGCCCTCTGTCCATTCCGACAACAGGCGGCTCATCTTCATCATATTTCAGGAAGATGACACCTTCACTGCCCGCGCGATCATAGAGCTTTTCCTCCTTTCCGAATGTCCTGATGTCCCTGTAGAGATGGTATATCCTGAGGCCATGGTATTTGTGCATCATCGTGAGCGTTGTGAACATCGTGGCCTTGCAGCAGTACCTGGAGCAGTATTCGTTCACTCCGCCTTCTGCCGTCTTCTTCTGCCTGCTGCCGACACAGTAAATGAACGCCAGGCTGCTGACTTTCTTTCCGTTCAGCCTGAACTCGTTTGAATTCGTATCCAGCGATATCATGCGATGAAGCTCTGGCAGGGTTATGACGCCAGGATATGAGCCGTGACCGAATTCCCCTTCCTTCGGCATGTACGGGTCAAATCCGGTGCTCACAACTACCGCTCCGACGGTGAAATTAATCAGTTCTGTCTTCTGATCCAGGTCGATTGCATCCCCGAAGATGCTTTTGAGCTTCGCAGGATCCCTGCAGTTCTCCATGTCCAGAACAGGGATCTGCGGATAGGCGCCCTCGTACGGGTAATAGATAATCTTCCTGTTCGTCAGGCCGTAATTGAAATCATCGGGAATGCCGGTGTCAGGCAGGGCACTGATCTTATCCCTGATGTCGTCGTAATGCGCTCTGACGTATCTCGGTTTCACTTCAACCCCGATCTCGAAATTACCAACATAGCCGGAAAAGGACCTGACCTCTGAATTGGTGAATATGACGACATTGTCCCTCACCCTGAGTTCGTCCACAAGCTGGCGGATTATCTGCTGACCGTTCTTTCCATATGGATAGACATCGGCAACCTGTGAAATCCGTCCGCCCAGGAACGGGGCTTTCTCGACGAGAAAAACAGCAATTCCCATTTTCGACAGATCAAGCGCCGCCCTGAGTCCTGCAAGCCCTCCGCCCACAACTAGCGTTTTTTGAACAGTTCCCGCCCTTATCTTTTCCAGAGGCTCAGCCAGTCCCACATATGAAACGGCGGCCCTGGCATGTCTCACCGCCTTCCTGGTAGCTTCTTCCCGGTTGTCTGTATGTGCCCATGAAGACTGCTCGCGTATGTTCGCATGGTAGTACATATAGGGGTTGAGACCAGCCTTCTGCGTAACCCCCCTGAAAGTCGATTCATGAAGCTTGGGGGAGCATGCTGCAACAACGAGTCTGTTCAGTCCATGCTTTCTGACATCGGCAATCATCTCATTCTGGGATGAATCGGCGCAGGCAAACATGACATCCTTTACAACAGCAACACCGTTCTCCTTCTCGATCTCCCTGACTACTCTCTCAACGTCAACGTAGTCGGATATGTTGCCTCCGCAGTGACAGACATAAACGCCAACCCTTTCCTTCTCTTTTTTCTCTTCCATGTCACATCACTTCCCTGTAGCATGGGCCTTCAGCGCGGTTTCTGTCTCAATTTGATCTGTGTGAGCTTTAAGGTAAACAACCGATTGACTCGCCGCTGCACCTGCCTCGGTTATGGAATCCATTATGTCCTTTGGACCCACTGCACAACCGCCCGCGAATACACCCTCAACGTTTGTAACCACAGGACTGCTGTTTTCATCCTTCGCCTCAATCCAGCCCACCGCATCACGAGCCGGCCTTTCCTCGCCGAATACACCGGTTATTTCTGTGTCCGGCAAGAGGCCTACGGCCAGAATGACCATGTCATGTTCTGCACTGCTCAACCTTCCTCCGTTTTCAATATCCTCATACCAGACTGTCAGGTTTCCGTCATCTTTCTGGTCAATTTTTGCCACTTTCCCCTTCACGAATCGAATTCCCATTTCAGAGGACTGCCTGTAGAATTCCTCATAGCCCTTGCCGTAAGCGCGTATATCGATGTAGTAGATCGTAACGTCACCTACCGGGATGGCCCCCATGTAAAGCTGGCCCTGCTTCATGGAGTACATGCAGCAGACCTGGGAGCAGTTTGGGTTCCCAACCGTCTTATCCCTAGATCCTGTGCAGAGAACATATGCTATGTTTGCCGGCTCCTTCCCGTCGGAGGGTCTCAGTATTGCGTGATATGGCCTGGTTGGCGCCAGCAGACGGTCCATCTGCATCGAAGTCAGCACATTGGGATATTCGCCGAAATGGTAATCCTTTTTCAGATGGGCGTCAAACAGGTGGTATCCAGTTGCCATAACGATGGAACCGGCCTTTATGTGGTGAATGCGTGGAGTCTGTCTGAAGTCGATGGCCGGAGGATCTACTGGACAGGCCACTTCGCATGCACCACAGTAGATACAGTTGTCTATATCGACGAGAGCGACCTTCGGAACGGCAGTCGGGAACGGTATGTATGAGACCTTCCTGCCAACGAGGTTTTCTTCATATGCGTCAGGGACGACGACAGGACACGCAGCCTCACAAAGTCTGCATCCTGTGCAGGCAGAAGCATTAACATACCTGGGTTTCTCAAGTACCCTGACGTCGAATCTGCCGTCGCTGTCCTTTTCAATCTTCTCCACTTCGCTGTACGTCATCAGTCTGATGTTCGGGTTGTGCGAAACAGACGACATTTTTGAAGTTGATATGCAGCTTGCACAGTCCAGCGTCGGAAACACCTTGCTGAGCCTGAAAACATGGCCGCCGATGCTCGGTTCTCTTTCCACCACAGTAACCCTGTAACCCTTCTCCGCCAGGTCGAGGGAAGCCTGCATGCCGGTAATGCCGGCACCAACCACCAGCGTATCGCAGCTTTCCTCAGGAAGGTCTTCTATCTCCGCGCAGTATTTCTTCTCATACCATGTCTGGCTGTTCAAGTGCAGCAACCCCCTCTGCCATGGCCGGACCAAGACTTCTCAGTCTGTCGCTCAAGGCACGCATTGACTTTGCGAACATGTCACCGCACACCGAGCATATGCCTGAGAGGCTCACCCTCTCGGGCCTGATCCCCTTGCTCTTCAGCATCGTCTGTATTTCATTCATTTTCTTCGACATCCTTGAAACACAATCGGAGAGATAGGGGCAGTCTGGCCCATCTCCCGCGATGAAAACACCATCGAAACCATGTGTGAGGGCATGAAGGACAAATTCCGGTCTTATCATGGAAGAACACGGAAACCTCAGCACTGCGCTTCTGGGCGGATAGTGTATGTGCCCCATTCCTGCGTTATCTATTCCGGGGTCCGATATCAGATTCGTCGAAAAGACCAGTATGGCAGGTTCGAACCCTTCTGTCAAGTTTACCGCCTACCTCTTCCGTCTGACGAAAACTTTGTAGTAGCCGGCCTCCTCCACCGATCCGAGAAAATCATGCCCCACCTTCCTGGCCCACTGTGGAATGTCTTTTGTGGTTCCGGCATCTGATGATAACACTTCAAGAATACTGCCTACCGGGATTTCGGTTATCTTTCGCTTCGCTTCTATGAGGGGCCCCGGACATGAGGTTCCTCTTGCATCTACCGTCACATCTCCTTTCAACTGAGTCAAATCTGCTGTCATTTCATGTTCACCTCTTTACCACTCTTTCTGATTTCATACGAAGTAAGTTATTTTTTAATCCGTGGATTTAAGGATCCACTCACCGGCGCCCATGACCTCATCAACCAGCTCGAGATCCTCCTTTCCCACATTCCATATCTGGCAGGCGTTTGAGCAGGCATAAATGTGGAGATTGCCGAACTCCTTTGCCTGTTTGAACATTTCATGCCAGGTGAGCATCCTGAGTTCTGCCTGTCTCGCCATAACAGCATCTGCCAGATTGCCCGATTCACTGAACTCGAGATTAGTTTCCATCATCTCCTTTCTGAAGGCACGAACGGCCCACAGTTGTAGAAACATCTCAACCTCAATCTCCATGGCGACAGCACCGCTGACGAGTATCGCCAGACCGGAGAGCCTGTCTGCGCTTCCGGTGAAGACTGTTACTGCCATTCTGTCGCTCATTTTCTCACCTTTTTTACAGTATTTTTATATTGTGTAACGATATATGACCACTGTGTAAGTGTTGAACTCTTTCGTACGTACATGGTTGTAAAGTTCATACATCGTGGAATTAAGGGTCGCTGTGTGCGTTACAAAATATGGAATTCGCACCTGCCCCCTGTCTATCATGTGGTGCCTGCGGTTCATTTCCGTCGCGGAACACGCCACATAGAGGATCGATGATGTGCCTGACGGGATGGTCGTTCACCGAATGTAGTGAAGCCGGCGGTACGTTTCCGGCTGACATCGCGAAGCGTTTAAAATACTTTGAAATTGTGATGGAAAGGAAATGGAAGGTGTGCATGAACACAACGTATTTCACGAGGTAATTTTCCAGTGATAAGTGAAAAAGCAACTGCTGTAACGAAAGTATTTGGACCCGCCTGGCTGGTTATGATGGCCGACGTTGACGTCGCATCGATCATAACTGCCCTTCAGGCAGGCTCGGTCTGGGGATACAGGATGATCTTTGTGATGATTGTCCTCACCGTTCCGCTCTTCTTCATTCAGGACGCAACAGGGAGGCTAGGCGCCGCGGGGGGCATGGGGCTCGGGCATGCGATATTGAAAAATTACGGCAGGAACACGGCTGTGATTGCATCCCTTCCGATGGCATTATCGGACTTTCTGGAATATGTTGCCGAGTTTGCGGGTATGGCAATAGGTTTCATTCTGCTGCATCTGCCAGTCCTTCCAGGGCTGCTCTTCGTATTCGTTTTACATGCAGCTGTGGTAATCGGCAGACAGTACAAAGAGGCAGAAGCTGTTCTTCTCCCAATCAGCTTTGTTCTTCTTGCCGTCATACTGGCAACAGCGGTAGTTTTCCCTGCAAACAGTCAGAGACTTATAACGACAGGTCTCACTCCGTTGCAGCCATACCTCAACAGGAATTTTGACTATCTGATGGCAGCAAGCATCGGCGCGGTAATAATGCCCTGGATGCTCTACTTCCAATCGGGCGCCGCATCCAGGAAGAGCCTCACAATAAGTGATCTGAGGAAACAGAGATGGGTGACACTCATAGGTGCGATCATATCGGAATTGCTGATGTGTGTTATAGTAATTGACGGAACACACATTGCCGCTACTGGAAGTTTCATCACGATTGCAAGCATCTCACATGAGGTGGCCGGGCTTGGAAGTTATGCCACGCTGGCGCTCGGAATAGGTTTTATCGCTGCCGGATTTCTTGCGCTGGTTGTGGTTTCGCTGGGATCGGCGTGGGGCGTACTTGAGGGACTGGGACTGCGCTCCAGAAAGTCGTTCACATACGTATATCTCGCAGAGAGCATTCCGGCCCTGCTTACCGTTATCCTCATTTCGAACTACGTGGAATTGATGCTCAATCTGATGGTGGTTTACACGGTGATCGTCATTCCATCCCTGTATTTCCTTGGAAGGCTTGTTACCAGCAGGAAAGTGATGAAGGAAGGTGCTTACACCAGTGCACAGGCCATGATATATTATGCAATGGCATCGTCAATAGTGATTGGCGGCTTGCTGGGTGTCATTTCTATGCTGGGCTGGTGAGTCGGCATGCTGCTGTCGATGATCGCCGGCAGAAGAGCAGCGAGACAGGAACCCGTAGCTGGTTAATAGGTGAAATCAGCCCTCCGCTGTCTGGAAACGGCGGCTTCCTCCATTACGTGTGCCATTCGTTCAGAGTACATACAATAACGATTGTATGTAGAATCTGTGTAAGTAGGGAGATGTCAGTATCACGAATATAATTGAAAATAAGATGGGTAAATGCCTGAAGGCAATGGAAGGGAAGCGCAGGAACATTCGAGGAGGGTACAGAGAGCAGGGCTTTCGTCTCTTTCAGTCACACTTCCGAAGACCTGGATAGAGTCAACAAACCTCAATGTAGGCGACGTCCTGCTCATCAGAGAAGTCGGGGAGGGCCGCCTGGAGGTTCAGCGATGCCAGGAAAAAGCCACAGGAGAGGATACCAAACGTGCACTGTATCTGGATATTAAGCAATCTGAACTCAATTTGATCTCCAGACTGGTTGTGGGCGCATACATAACCGGACATGACACCATCATATTGAATTCCAAGGATGATTTCACAGACACTCAGAGACAGGAAGTGGATGATGTCCTCCGCAAGACACTTGGCATGAGTGTGGTAGAAGAGGCGCCTAACAGAATTGAACTGCAGAATTTCACAGATCCTGTGAAATACAGGCTGAGCAGCCTGCTCGACAGAGTGGCGAAGATGCTGATGACCGAGATTGCTGCCTGCAAGGAAGGTCTGGTGTCGAAAAACAGGCGAATCCTCGGTCACGCCGCTGATATAGAAAATGAGATCGATAAGTTCTATCTGCTTATGACCAGGCAGTTGCTGCTCTCTTCAGACAATTATCTCATCGCCAAAGAGATTGGAATCGAGAGCCATCATTACCAGCTGGGATACCGTGTTGTCGCGAAGTCGCTTGAACTTGTAGGTGATATGGTATCAAATGTAGCAACAGAAATCATATCCATTATTTCGGACGGGCCAGCGATTCCTCAAAAAGTGCGGGATGCTGTTCTTGCGGAACTTGACAGGCTCGCCACTGTCCTGTCCGGGACGATGGATGCTTTTTCCAGTGTCTCCGCCATAGATGCCAATTCCATTCTAAATGAGATAGAGGCATGGCTGGGCGAGCGCCATTCCAGGATCAATTACCCGGTCATCGATGTTGCAAACAGTGATGTCGCCGTATCCATTCAGCGAATAATTTCGATGACAGCCACAGCCTTTGAGCTGCTTACCACAATTAATGAGATTACAATTAACAGGTTTCTGGAGAGGGAGAGGCTGATCGATGCAGGCGGACATGTTACAGTTTCACATAATGAGAAGAAGCGTTGAGCGAAGTGGCGGGTCCCGGCACATGCGAGAGATTGCTGAAAATGCTAATTCAGTTAGAATCATGCGCCGGTGTGTTTGAGTCATCATTCTGAACTGCTACTCACAGGCACAGTGGGTGTTGTCCTCGCCTCGGGCAACAGTACATCCGTGATGCACTTCTTCATGTTCGGCTTCTCCGCCGCTGCACAGGAGATGGAAAGTGAACTCGCGGGAAAGGCAGAACGGGCACTGCTTGTTTTCACCGGGGACTCCGATATCGGGTTATCATGGATGTCACACAGTCCCTGTTAACCTGCAGCCTGCTTTCCAGAGTTGGAGTGATGCTGAAATTGAATTTCCCTGTTTTGTCTTCCATCTTCTCCTAAGTTTCATTGTTGTTGAACAGATATTCGCCTGGTGTTATTTTTGCTCCCCGGCAGAAATATATGATTATTGCTCCGGCACCGAAGAGCAGCGAAATCATAAACAGGCCGGCACTGTACACGATCCCCCACTGCGTGGTGGCTAGCTTTCCGGCGGAATTAACCGAGCCAGGATCGTAGAAAGTGTATATGAATCCGGCGATAAGTGTGAATATCCCCAGCAGCATCCCGGCTATGGCCACTCTATTCCTGACCACTTTCTTCTCCCGGAAGGTTTCTTCGGAGGAACAGGACACATCCAGCGACAGGAAAGTCATCGCTAACACCGCGATGATAAACAGTGCGAAAAACTGTTCGTTTCCAAATACAGTATCTGCGGGCCCGCCAGACATTGTTGCTTCATGGAATTCGATGAAAAACCCTTCGACGGGAGTGGCTATGTATGCCATTACCCATGTCAGGAGTATGGAGGCACGGAGGGGGTCCTTCCATGTCTTCGTCCCGTTTAGCCGTGTCAGCAGCACCGGAAACAGTATTATGAGTCCGCCGATGCTGGCAAGCAGCATCGTGCTGTCATCCCCCGCCATTCCGTTGGATGCCGTGCTAGACCAGAGCTGAAAACCACCCGGATTGCTGGCAAAAAGCAGCGGCGGTGTTGAATTGGTCCAGGTGGTCGTGAAAGCTTCAAGCAGGAACACCACTGTCATCAGGGCAACACCGATCACGCTTACCCAGAGTCCAAACCTGGCAATGCTTCTGCTCTTACCGGTTAAATGAAGCACGCCGAACTTTCTGGCAACCACGGCTACAACACTTATCATTATCGCCATGCCAATTACATGTGAATGTGAACCAACAGCATAGCCGAGAAAAGCCGACGCACCGCCCATCCACGTGATGTATCCGTTGAATATTGCAGGTGAGACCCCTATATCTATTACAAAATAATTCAACCAGAGCGCCACAAAGCCTGTGAGGCCGGCTATGAATGCCGAGAAAACTGTTGCGAATACAAGCCAGTAGGTTGAGTCCATTTTACGGAAATCGGACCATTTCGGCAGGCATTTCCACTTTGGTATCATTCCCATCCTGTTTAAACTGGAATCATATCTCCCCGTAAGTTTTGCAGGCAGCAGATACAATTCGACGAGTAATGCACCACCAACGTCTCCAAGCAACACGAGCGCAACGACGATGATGCCCAGCGGTACTGGTGCAAAGCTGGCATTGAAAACCGGTGTCAGATAGAAGAAGGCTCCAACGGCACCAATGACTGTCGCCATCGTTGCCCTGTACGAAATTGGAAAATCAATGTTCGGCTCATACTTGTCAAGGTCGAAAATATCTATTACCAGGTAGACAGCCATCGCTGCTATTCCTATCGCTATTGAATGGAAATAAAGATCTGAGGGCCCAAAGGAAAATGCAGGCGGAATCGTGCCCTGTGCGTTTGGCCCGACACCCATGACAAACCACAGTGCCGTCATCAGCGCTATTATAAACAGAGTTACACCGATGTATGTGTTTCTCGCATGAAGATATCCCTTGGCAGTCATGAAATAAGGAACGGAGCGTTTCGATTCCGGATCTTTTGTCTTTACTGTCCGCTGTACTTCCATTTGTACTCCCTCCATCGGCTGCTGGAAGCCCCATGGCTTCAGCCCGCCTCATTTAACTGGTAGGGATAAGACTGCCTTACCCTTTTTGTACATGCTGTGGGCACATTGCCCATACTGTGGATACGCAATCGTGATGAACCACGCTGAGACTGAATTGCTACAGGCGATGACAGCCTGTTGGTGGCGGATGAACTGTCAGCACACTCACCCGCTGCTGTCGGGAGGGCAGGTCAACTCAGACCACGGGATTCGGCTCACTGAATGAAGGTTCCGGTTCCAGACGTCATATCCATATTGTACGTACTGTAATTAAGAAGGGTACAAATTGCCTGTTCATTCTCCGCTGTATCGTAGCAACATGACTGAAGAAATTCAACAAAAGGTGAGA
>DAHXLZ010000246.1 GCA_027365715.1 Methanomassiliicoccales archaeon
CGTACTGGGCCATCAGTTGCTTCGCCCTGTATTCGAACAGTTTCAAAATATACACCTATCCATTCATCAGTTTGTTAAATTTCAACCGGCGTCTGCTGCAAATCAGAAACACCTTGTTCTTAATCTTTTGTGAGGATGAAAAGTGATTTAGCATATTAACTTAACACATTCGCTTCCTCATTTCGGGTCCTGTTTGCACCATTGACAGGGCAAGTCAGGCTCTCTGTCAATTTCGCCAGTGTATCTGCAGCCGTGCCACACACATCAAATTGGCAGAATCCGGGGGCAAAAGTAAATAACCAGAGTATATAAGTCAACGTTTACAATCACCGCAACGGGAGAGAAAGAATTGAAAAAAATCGACTGCAGGCGCTACTGCAAACCGGAAGGCAAAAATGCCAGCGAAAGCGATATCCCGCCCGCAATACTTGCTGAGATTGTAGACACGCTCAAGCGCGGTGAAGTCGTGGTTTACCCTTCAGACACAATATACAGCCTTGGTGCAGACATTTATGACGAACAGGCGATTAAGAAGGTCTTCATGCTCAAAAAGAGGCCGTTTGATATGCCAATTTCTGTCTGCGTTCATAATGCAAAGGCCGCGTCTGAAATCGGTTTTATAGACAGAACCGCCAGGAAGCTCATGGATGAGTTCACACCCGGTCCGCTGATTGTGCTTGTGGACAAGCGCGAGGATGTTCCAGACCTCCTCACGGCCGGGAGCAGAACCGTCGGCATCCGTATACCCGCCTATCCCCTTGCGCTGAAAATGCTTGAGGCATCTGGTCCGGTTACATCGGCAAGTGCGAACATTCATTCGAAGAAAGGCGCATTAACCGTCGACACCTGTATAAAGGATTTCGGCAGGGGTGTTTCCATTTATCTCGACTGCGGCAAAACAAAGTATGGTGTGCAGTCGACAATTGTTGATGCGACGAGTGATGATATCACCGTTGTCAGGGAAGGTCCAATAGCACGAAAAACAATTGAGGACTTTCTGGCAACAGTCTGACGAAGGTGTTTCCGACGAGACGGGAGGAAGTGGAGAAACTTCTGATTGCGGGCAGCATCGCAAAGGAGGCGAGGGAGAAGGGAATCAATCTCTCCCGGCCAGGTGCTGTAATAATCGATGTTGTCGAGGAAGTTGAGGAATTCATAATCAAAAGGGGCGGCAGGCCTGCATTTCCCGTGAACATAGGCATCGACAGTATTGCAGCACATTATACACCCCCGTCAGGAGACAGATCCCGTTTTCCATCAAAGGGGATAGTGAAGTTCGATGTCGGTGTCCACGTTGACGGCTATGTTGCCGATACTGCTGCGACGCAGGATCTGGGAGGCAGCAATCAGGCGATTGTAGCCTCTTCGAAGAGGGCTCTTGAGGAGGCCATGGCGCTCGTCAAACCAGGTGTTTCCGTCAGGCTCATCGGTAATGCCATTGAAAAAACAATAACCGGAAGCGGTTACAGGCCGGTGACGAACCTGATGGGCCACAGCATCGAACGTTACAATCTGCACGCCGGCTTCAATGTACCGAATACCGGCAGCATCGAGGACAGGGTGATTCCGGAGGAGATTGTGATTGCAGTTGAGCCTTTCGCTACAGGCGGCAAGGGGTTTGTAGTTTCAGGCAGAAATGGCAACATCTATTCACTCGTCAGGGAGAAAGAGCTTGATGACGGGGCATCGGACGCAATGCTCAAAACCATTAAGGAACGATTTAAAACACTCCCCTTTGCCGAACGCTGGCTTGCCGATGTACCGAAACACAAAGAGATTCTTAACCGGCTGCTGAGACGCGGCGCCCTCCACTCTTACCAGATGCTGCTTGAAGCCGGCGGCGGACAGGTAAGCCAGTGGGAGCATACACTTATAGTCAGCAGAGACGGTGTTATACCCACGAGTCTGTGATCGATGCACATCAGCAGGGTGAACAGGAGGGCTGCCTTCATAGTTGTGCCGTATGCTGCGGCTGTCATCGCGCTGAATGTCTATCTCACCAGTTTCGGCTATCTTCCACTGGTATTCTATTCGTCGCTTTTCTGGATAGTCATTCCGCTCCTGATTTACTCGGCGGTTCGCAAGAGACTCGCTGCCCGCCGTGAAGAGAACAGATGGCGGTAGCCCCGGGCAGATTCGAACTGCCGTCGCTGGCTCCAAAGGCCGGCATGATTGACCACTACACCACGGGGCTCCATTTGAGCGATGTTTCTGTCACCTTAAACCTTTTTCACTGCACCGCCGCTTCTGCAATGCCCTGAACCGCCTGAGGCATCACCGGCTCGCAAAAAACATGTATTGGAGTGGAGGAAACAGCCCGGCACAGAATTCTCTCCCCTTCTGTGTAATTGCCCGATACAATCACCTGCCTGTAGCTGCCGGTACGGCCTATCATGCTGCCGTTCTTCCCTTTCTCCGTTATGGTAATACTCATCTCTCTGCCGACAAGCTCTTCATTTCTGGCAGCCGAAATCTCGAATCTGAGCGTCGTTGCCCTGCGAGACCATTCTTTCGCCTTCCATCCCGGCACTTTTCCGGTCATTTTCACAGCCTCCGTGCCCTCCCTGGCGGAGAATCGTGTAACGTTAACAATATCCGGTTCAGTTTCTCTGATGATATCCAGACTCCTGCTGAAGTCCTCTTCCGTTTCTGAAGGAAAGCCTGCAATCAGATCAGTTGAGAGCGTCATGTCCGGATAGCGCCGCCTTACCGTCTTCACGATTTCGACAAATTGATCTGCTGTGTTTCCCCTCTCCATCAGCCTGAGTATGTGGTCCGAACCGCTCTG
>DAHXLZ010000250.1 GCA_027365715.1 Methanomassiliicoccales archaeon
ATGCTGAAACTTGCCGACAGTGCAATGGTAGTGCTCATAAACATGCTGAGGAGTTCGAACCTCGCTGAAATGAAAGAGATAAGGAAGAGGATTGAAGAGTTCGAAGAGGAGGGTGACAACATAAAGGATTCGGCCTTCGACAGGCTCTATGGCATAGCCGTGGATATGCACTACCTGCAGTTCAACCACGTGAGCGACATGGTTCACAAGGTGGATGACATCCTTGACGGTTGCGAAGATGTTTCGGACCTGGTGCTGGCTATCGCCACATCCATATCGAAGTGATTCAGACGTTTGTCATAATCGTGGCTGCAGCACTGATAGCCGCTGTTGCACTTGTTTCGGGCAATAATCTGAGCGCATGTGTGGGCACGGCAATCGGTGCCGGAATACTGAGCCGCAGAGCAGGTATTGCTCTTGGTGTGGCAGGCTACATTGCCGGTCTGCTGCTCCAGGGCAGTTCCATGACCTATGCTGCACACAAGCTTCTTCCCTCATCGTCCTCACTCCTGGTGACAGAGGCACTTTCAGTGACAGTGGCTATTTTCATAATAGGGCATCTGATGAAAGCACCGCTGTCGCTGACTATGTCCCTGGTAGGACTGATTACTGGCATTTCAGTAGCTCATCACCTGCCGGTTGACAGCACCTATTTCACTGAGGTTGCGGCAATGTGGGTCGTCGCACCTGTCCTCGCAATCTCTTCATCATACATATTCACAAGAGTTCTCAGCAAATCGGCGCCGGCAAACATCTGGAGACGTGTTTCCATGTTCAAGGTGCTCCTGCTGGCGATGTCATTTCTGGCAGCTTATGTGCTCGGGGCCAATACGGTGGCACTTATGGTTTCTGTGGCAGGTTTCAACACAATTAACATTGCCGTTGCAATAATTGCAATAATTGCCGGCTGCTCTCTTCTCAGCTCGAGGGCGCTCAAGAGGGTGGGGCAGGACCTCTTTTCATTGAGATATTCTAATGCCCTTGTAACGCTTGCCAACTCGGTAATACTTGTTGAAATGGCAACGCTGTTCGGCATACCACTTTCAAACACACAGACGCTGTCAGCCGGGGTTTTCGGTTCCGGCCTTTCATACAGGCAACGTTATATCTCTGTAAAGCCTTTCGCCATTATAGTCGCAGGCTGGCTGCTTGCCCCGGCAGCGAGTTTCCTCGTAGGCTACGTGCTGTAATTTTACGATTTCCGGTATATTGAAAATAGATAAACTATTAAGCTTAAAAAAACATCAACCTTCATCCGACGGAAGCAGGGAGCAAACAACAGTATGTCAGGGAGAAAGCATTACAGTCCAGATAATGAACTCGTCAGCACAGACCTGATGGACAAGGCGAGTCACTCCACCAGGAACGCAATAATTGCCCTGGTGAAGCAGAAAGGGGAGACGAGCATGAAGCTCATAGCCACCTCCCTGGGCATCAGCAAGATGGCTGTAAGCAAGCACCTGTCAAACCTGGAACGTGACAGGCTCGTCCAGAAGAGGGTAATGAGGTCAGGGGTAGGGAGGCCGGAATACAGATATTCGCTGACGCCCAACGCACATTATCTCTTTCCCACTTCCTATCCGTATATTGCACTCTCCGCGCTCTCTTTTATAGAGGAGAAGGTTGGAAAAACCGGCATATCCGAATTTTTCGAAAGAAGGAAAAGCGAGCTGATAGAACGCTACTCCTCAAGACTCGACGGGCTGTCATCTGAAGACCGGGTTGTGGAACTTGCAAGGGTCAGGGAGGAGGAAGGGTTTCTGGCCGAATCAGAAAAACTTGCAGACGGGACCAAAGTTCTCGCAGAGCACAACTGCCCGCTGATGCAGGTTGCCTCGCGTTATAACGCTGCATGCATTGCTGAACTGGAGCTGTTCAGGGCACTTCTGGGAGACAGGGTTGAACGTACTCACTGGATGGTTGACGGGCAGCACATGTGCAGATATCTGATCAGGCCCGCAATTGACTGAAAGTCAATTCCTCTCTGCGGCAGGTGCAAAGGCTGGAAATAAATACAGACCACCCTTTAACCCGGCCGATGGCTGAGAATACCGATTATTTCAGGGAGCTTGGTGCGCAGGTCAGGGCGTTATTGCCGGAATGTGTGGAACTCAGGAGGAAATTGCACATGAATCCTGAGCTGTCGCTCTCCGAAAAGCAGACCGTAAAGGAGCTGTCCTCGTTTCTTGAAAGGCACGGCCTCTCTCCCGTGAGCCTAAACTTCCCGTCAATCATCTGCGACACAGCCCCCGGACCGGCAATAGCACTCAGGGCTGACATGGATGCACTGCCCGTCAGAGAAGATTCGGGAGAGGTGTTTTCCAGCCGTAACGAAGGTGTGATGCACGCATGCGGGCATGATGCGCACTCCGCAATACTGGCAGGTGCGGGTGTCCTGATTATGATGAGAAAGAGGACAGGCGCAAGACTTATTTTTCAGCCCGCGGAAGAAGTGGGGAAGGGTGCGAAGATGATGATTGAAGGTCATGCTCTCGATGGCATAAAGCGAATCTTCGGCCTCCATGTCTGGCCCTCCCTTGACACTGGAACGGTTGCCGTGCTTGACGGCCCGGCAATGGCAGCTCATGATGAATTTTCAATTGAGATATCCGGCGGCGGGGGACACGGTGCGTATCCTCACCTTGCAAAAGATACAATACTGGCAGCCTCCTCAATTGTGACGGAAGCGAACTGGCTTGTCTCAAGAATGGTCGATCCGCTTCAGGGCGCTGTGCTCTCCTTCGGGAGCATACATGGCGGCAGAGCAGGGAACGTCATACCTTCGGAAGTCAGGCTGCTCGGAACTCTGAGGTCATTTTCTGAAGATGTGCGCAGCCGGCTCATGGATGGACTGAAGCGGGTGTGTGACAGAACTGCCGCGCTGTTCGACACAGAGGTGGCCATAGAGTGGCTTTCAGGCGGTCCGGCGGTAATAAACGATGCTTCGTTTGCAGCTGACTGCAGAACTGTCGCCTCGTCATTCATGAAGAGTGCGGAATGCAGCATGACGATGGGAAGCGAAGATTTCGCTTATTATCTTGAGAAGGTTAAAGGAGCTTTTGCATTTCTCGGCACAGGAAGCGATGAACGCACGAGGGCATCAAAACACAGCTCTGTCTTCACGCTTGACGAAGAATCGATTTACTATGGAATAATGCTTGAAGTTGCCGTCGCCGAAGGAGTCCGGAAATCCGATTGAGCGCATTACATACAAATTGCACAGGGGGCATGCGAACAGGAATGAGTGACATAAGGGAAATATCAGAACCGGAAGAGATGAAGAAGATCTTTCCGGTTGCAAGCAGCGCATGGGGAATGGAAAGGCCCGAGTCGTTCATCAGCGACCTTCTGAACGCCATACGATTTCACGGCGGACTGGTCCTTGGCGCATATGACGGGGAAAAGCTGATAGGCTTCCAGTTTGGGATCATAGGAAGGAGGGGCGATACATTCTATCTTTATTCTCACATGACCGGCATAGTTGAAGAGAGGAAATATGCAGGAACAGGCTTCCTGCTCAAAGCAGCACAGAAGGAGTGGGCCGGGAGGAACGGATTCAGGCTCATTGCATGGACATACGATCCGCTTATGTCGCTGAACGGCAATTTCAATATCAGGAAGCTCGGTGCAATAAGCAGGACGTATCTTGTCAACTTCTATGGAACGATGACAGACAGGCTCAACGCAGGCGTCGAGACCGACCGGTTCATCGCAGAATGGTGGATTGACAGGGAGAGAACACCTGCTCAATTCAGGCCGGAAGAGTTTGTCCCGGTGAACACAAGCAGGGAAATGCAATCGGGAGTCAGACGTATAACTTCAGTGACTCTTCCTGATGAGGACAGTGCTGTTGTGGAAATACCGGCGGACTTCATCGCCGTCAAGAAGCACAGTCTGGAACTTGCTTCAGAATGGAGGGAAAAAACAAGGCATATTTTCAGAACAATGTTTCTGAACGGATACATGGCCACATCATTCGCCAGCACCGGCGGCAGATGTTACTATCTTCTTGAGAAGGGAAAGCACATAACCGGTTACTGCGGAGACGCCGTGTTCAGGCAGGAATGAAAAGACACCCTGTCTCTGCTGTCCGCCATCCCGGACACACGCTGTGATGTTTTCCCCCGATATGGTTTTTGCCGGTTGTGCACTGGAATAACCATGTCCGGAGAGAAACCACTCCCTGATGGAACAGGGAACTTCCCCATGCCTGAGTTCAGCGGTGCTGAAAAAGAGCTGAATGGCCTCACTTCCGGATACGAGTCGCTCAGGAACGAGTGAACTCCATCGGGAATAAATTGAAGTCCGACTCATACCGTGTCGGGGATGCAACAGGCACAAAAACAGGCTCTTTGTCAAAACAGGCAGCCCCTGCCGGAGAAGTCTGACGGCTCAAACTTCAGGCAGCTGCACTGATCGACAAAAAGGAACTGAATAATCTGAGTTACGGTAAATTCTGCAGGCCGTCTTCGAGTGAGGACCGGCGGGCATTATGCCGCAGACCGGATTTG
>DAHXLZ010000251.1 GCA_027365715.1 Methanomassiliicoccales archaeon
TGTACTGCCGAATAATTTTCTTCTGTTCCGGCTACTCTCAACTGGGAGATTGTGCCAAACTCCGGGCGGGTCTGCTGCTCCATGGCCACCGGCTCCCGTTCAGATCCGGGAGGATTCAGCAATATTGTATTGCCAGAGCGCCATGATTACGAAATCTTTGAAATACGACCTGTCATTTCTGGTTTGCATGGAGCATGCCGAATTTCAATGGGTGAGGTCGCCCAATTTCAATGCCAGACCATCGGATTCAATCACCATGATTGTGGTGCATCACACGGTCATACCATCGCTAGAAGAAACAGTGAATCACTTTCTGAATCTCGAATCCAAAGTGAGTTCTCACTATGTTCTTGGACGGGACGGCAGAATCGTCCAGATGGTAAGGGATGAGGACAGGGCGTGGCATGCCGGCGTGAGCAGATGGAAGGGGATGGACAGCTGCAATGATTACTCCATAGGCATCGAAGTCGTTAACAGAGGCGACGGCGCGGAGCCGTTCACCGAAGAACAGTATTCTTCCCTGAGAGGCCTTATTGGCAGCCTTGCGTCAAAATATGGTATTGCGAAAGATATGGTAGTCGGCCACAGAGATATAGCGCTCCCTCCCGGCAGAAAGGTGGATCCGGCAGACAATTTCGACTGGTCAGTTCTTGCTGAATTCGCCGACAGGAGACGGGTTGCCGAACTGGCTGAAAGCATGCGCTGCGAATACAAACACACCCACTCCAAGAATGGCGAACAATGATTGGTCTGCAGTAACATTTGCGGGCGTTTCCATCCGCTGTTTCAGGAGCGGCACGTTATTGTGCTGCATCAGTTTCGCGGCAAAATACTTCAAAGAGCTCCATATCCTCCTTTGTATGAACTACGAACCATTCGGCGGAACCGGCATAAAGGTCTCGAGGCTGATTTACGGTACATGGTATCTTCCTCACGAAGACGCAAGAACAGCCAGCGGTGTGTTTCCTGTTAGCAGGGAGCGATCATTCGCTATGATAAACCGCGCACTGGAACTCGGCATCAATTTTTTTGATACTGCAAACGTCTACAGAGGCGTTTATGACAGAAAGTCAAAACAGCCGGGGTTTGAAAACGTTGGCCTTTCCGAGCAAATACTTGGTGAGGCACTGAGTGCACATGACCGTGAGTCTTATGTTCTTGTTACAAAGGTGACTGGAAGAACCGGACCGCTGCAGAACGACCAGGGACACAACAGGAAGCACATAATGAGGGCGGTGAGGGACAGCCTCTCGCGTTTAAAGACAGACTATGTCGACATATACCTGCTGCACGGCCCTGACTCCTCCACATCGCTGGAGAATTCCATCAGATCCATGAACCATCTGATCGATGAAGGGCTAATTCTGCATTATGGTGTTTCCAATTTCCAGCCTGAGCAGGTAGAGGAGATGTTTGGAATATGCAGACATGCCGGTCTCGAGCCTCCTTCCGCTGTTCAGGACGTATATAATCTGATTGACAGAAACTTTGAGACAGGAAAGCTCAAAGTTGTCGAAAAGCACAACATCGGCGCAATGATATACAGCCCTCTTGCCCAGGGTGTGCTTGCCGGACGCTATTCTGCGGATTCGAAGGATGTGTCTCGAAAGGAATATGACGCCATGTTTGCCGACAGAGTTTCCGGACCTACCACACGGGAGATGGTAAATGCCGTGAGTGAAATAAGCGCATCAAGGTCGACATCAATGGCTAGGGTTTCACTTTCGTGGATGCTTTCAAAGAGCAGGAATGTGTTTCCGATAGTCGGCGCAACCAGGATTGAACAGCTGGATGACAGTGCCGGCGCGCCGGATATCAGGCTCAGTGAGGAAGATATCAGGAAGCTGGAAGGTGTAAACGGCTCCTGAATGCGTGACCTGCTCTACGCCACTGCTGCGTTAGACGAAAGATTTTAGGGCGGCAATTGGGTTATCGGCTCGGACGATGTGCGTGAAACTTCATACCGGCAATGCACATGCTGCAAGCCATACAGAGAGGGCAAGATGCGGATGGAGCAGCGGCGACAAGCTCTACGTGCAGTATCATGATGCTGAATGGGGAGTCCAGCTGCACGATGACAGAAAACTGTTTGAATTCCTCATACTGGAGGGATTTCAGGCTGGTCTGAGCTGGCTGACTGTGCTCAGAAAGCGGGAGAATTTCAGGTTTGCTTTTGATCGCTTCGATCCTGTGTCAGTCAGCTCGTACGGCACAGACGACATCGATAGACTGATGGGCAATGAGGGCATTATCAGGAATAGAAGCAAAATCGTCGCTTCTATACAAAACGCCTCTGCTTTTCTCAATGTTGTGGATGAATTTGACAGCTTCGACAATTACATCTGGTCATTCGTCGGTGGAAAACAGAAAGTGAATCGCTGGAGAAAACTGGCCGATTTGCCATCCAGTACTGTCGAATCCGGCCGATTGAGCGAAGATCTCCGGAGGAGAGGGTTCCGTTTTGTCGGGCCAACTGTATGCTACGCGCATATGCAGGCAACGGGCATGGTGAACGATCACCTTACAAGCTGCTTCCGTTATCGGGAATGCATGTGATGGCGATGACAGCCACCAGCCCGGTGACGTCGATGCGCGGAAACCGCTGTGTATATCCGCGTGCCGGCGCAATGGATAAATATCCCGTCATGGAATAGTGTAACCGGAGCTTGTGCAATGGCAAAGAAGAAGGGTGAAGGTTTTCAGTCAGCAGCCGGCCTGATCAGATATTTCGACGCTGAGGATGAGAAAGCATTAAAAGTGAGTCCATGGCTGGTCGTCGCGCTCATCATCGTCGCGGTAGTGATTATCGAATATCTTACTATATCATTTCCAAACGCCTGAAGTTCCGATTTAACAGTGTGAGCACGGAATCCCGCATGCGTTAGCGGTTGGAGCAAATCACTTTTCGCTTCGCAACTATTTTAGCTAAGTTATGCTAGATGCGAGTCTGTCCGGCAAACAACGTCCCGGGAACCGGCCGGACAGAGGGAATCAGTTGAAGGCTGTTATTGTTGTTGATATGGTAAACGACTTTGTGACAGGCACGCTCGGCTCCAGGAGGGCAGAGCGCATCGTGCCTGACGTAGCAAGGCTCCTGGATATGGCAAGGGCTGCCGGCGTTCCGGTTATTTACGTCAGGGATGCACATCATCAGGATGATCCGGAGCTGCGTGTCTGGGGTAAACATGCAATGGCAGGTACACATGGTTCCGCAATTGTGAAAGAGCTGCAGGCTGAGCGTGGA
>DAHXLZ010000253.1 GCA_027365715.1 Methanomassiliicoccales archaeon
TCCAGTGCGGGCGGCGCGGAAGCGCCTGGATGCACGGCGGCTGCCGCCTGACCTGACCACGGTGCCGTGCGCTCCATGCCTCATACATCATACTGTATACAATATGAACCATTCTCACCCGGAACTTAACATTTGGCAGACGGAACGGCGGACTGGCAGGTGAAAACTGGATGAAAACAGGAACTGAACAGAAGGGAAAGGCGATGACAGCGTCTGCCCTGTCCATCGACACTGGCCAGCCGAAGACCCGGCCGGATTAAGAGGTCCAACGGCACAACTCATAGGTTCAATACTCATATCCAGGAAATCCGATCCGAATACAGTCCTGATGGGCATACAACAGCTCACTACAACATTGCCAGCCTGAACAATAGCGGGAAAAGCAGAAGGTTCACTTCTTCCTGTCAATGACATAAGGCGGCCTGCTTGTTCTGTGCCCGTCGGGGCATTCGTAATCCACGTGTTCCCTGTAAATGAAACTCCACCACTTCCGGCGCCTGAATTTGCTCTCTGGAATGTATGCTATCGCGCTGACGTGCATGGGCTGGCCCCACTTCGGGCACGATACCTCCTTCTGCTTTCTCCAGTGCATGCATCCTCACCTCCGCGCAACATCTTTTGCTGCTCCTTACAGCCGATATCATCTATTTGACTGATTTCTCTGCCCGCTTCTGAGATTCCTGGTGAGGAATGATGTGAATATTATTATAAACTGCCGTGCGACTTACGATTGAGGAAACAGGAGCCGTTCTGGAGGGATTTTATTTCTGAGAACAGAGGAAAGACACCCTATCTTCCCGATTCGTTATCTGTTGTGATACCGGCATACAATGAGGAAAGCAGGATCGTGAATGAACTTGACGATTACTGCAGGTTCATTGAGGAGAGCGGTGTCGCCTGGAACGTTATTATTTCCATCGACGGCAATGACGGGACAGAATCGATTGTTGATGATTTCGCGTCGAGATACAGTTTCGTTACAAAGGACAAGAAAACGGGAAGGAACGGAAAAGGCGAAGCTGTAAGGCGGGTTTTGAACAGGGTGAATACGCCCCATGTCATGTTTGCGGACAGTGACAACTCAGTCGGCATTTCCGAGCTTGTCAGGTGCATGAGCTATCTTTCAGAGTACGATGCGGTGCTTCCGGACAGATATGACGGCGGCCGTAATGAGATGCCAATGTCCAGGCGATTCATGGGCAGATCTTTCAATATGTTTGTCAGGTCTTTCACAGGTATCGATACCACGGACACACAGTGCGGTTATAAGCTGTTCAAAACGGATAAACTCAAAGAGGCGATGTCCAGGGTTGGCATTACGAATGCCTTTTTTGACGTGTCGCTGCTGTACCACCTTAAGAAAAATGGTGCGAAGTCGATAAGCGTCTCCGTCGACTACAGGCATTCTGACGGCAGCACCTTTTCCCCGTTGCTGCTGGCGGTTGGCCATGGCGTATCCCTTCTCGCATTCAGGATATACCACTCAAGGTTCGGCAGATATGTCCCCGACTCAATCCGTGACCTCTATCTCAGAAAATTCAGATGGGTCTGATGCACCGACAAGATTCTCCCGTTTGACCGCATAACCGCCAATCCCATTGCCAACACAATCGACAATGGTCGATGGAGCGCCGGTCTCTATCAATGCATTAATATTGCACGTTGCTGCCAACATTTCAAAGAACTCGACTCTATTGCTCTGTTTAACAAATAGTCGGATAAACCATCTCTTCTCTGGTCTGTTCGAGTTAAAGCGGTTATTTTGCCTCAATTCATCGCCTTCATCTCCCTGCTTGCTCTCTGATTTGTGTAATCATTCATCCAAACCTCTGATACCCCCCCCGGCCACCAGGCATTCCGTGCCTCTGCTCACACAGTTCTCACCGAACTTCCTCTTGACAGCCGAGAAGACGCCTTCTGTTCCGGGCCATCTCATACCATAATCATTGTCCTCTGCCCACTGCCTGTAACCTTTCTCCCGGTAT
>DAHXLZ010000263.1 GCA_027365715.1 Methanomassiliicoccales archaeon
CAGATATTTGGAGATCAGTGATCAGTGGCATTTGAGCGATTGTGCAATATCCGCCACAAGCCTCGGCATTTCCTGCATCTCTACGAGTGAACTCCAGAAGAATGTTATGAATCTGTTGCTCTGCTCGCAGTACAGATGGACCGAAACAAGTTGCATCTGCTGTACTCTCTTGATAAACAATATGCTCATATTTCGCTGAACAGTCGAACTCCTGTAGCACGCGGTGTGACCGCTGATCTGAATGTTCCGGTCTTCATGGATAGAAACATCGTCGACATCCCTTCTCCTGCTTAAGAATCTGTAATCCGATTTGATCTTCGCATCCAGATCAGAGTTCTTTTGTTTGTCGACACGCCTCTGTTCCCACTGTATCAACACGACATTATGGCCCCCTGCCGCTTTTTCGCCGCTGATCAACGCTATTTTCCCACGGTCTCTGCCCGATTTTGGCTTTACTTCCACTCTCAGTTTATCTGGATAACTCAATGCCAATCCGTATATCGCAAGCTGGCTCATCTTACCCTTTCCGGTTAACGTGAGTTCATCACATTACTGTTATATGAAAACTCGGAGCAGTGGATAAAAGAATGATGTGACAGTAGACTCTGTGTTCCGCCGACTCAGTATCGAATGTAATCACTCCACCCGATTGCATTCGCTGCAGATCCATCTGCTTGGTCCAATACTCTATATGGTGACGATTTACAGAAGTAACATAGTTATGTTAATATAATGAATCAGGTAAAATCCGTCTGCAAGTCCGTCAAATAGAAAAATATATCTCCTATGAGGTAATCTTAAGAAAAAAATTCGTTAAAGATGCAATACAATAGGAAGTATGGAGGTATTTCTATTTCAAACCAAGGAGAAACATTGGATGTGTATGACCTGCGGATTCTGAAGGTGCTGGAGGATAATGCCGAACTGCCGCTCAATGAAATCGGCAAGAAAGTCGGCATTCTGTCAGCTTCGGCGGTAAGCAAGAGAATATCCAGACTGAAGGAAGACGGCTACATAGAGCGAGTAACTGCCAAGCTCAACTATGAAAAGCTGGGTTTCAATTTCAGCACTATGACGCTAATGCGGGCAAAGTACAGAAAGAACTACGCGGATGTTCTCGGGAAGAAACTCGCGATGATGCCCGACATTGTCTCCGTTTACAATACGCTTGGAGATGCTGATTTCTTAGTCTGCACAATCAACCGGAACAAGGACGAATTTACAAAGTCTCTCGAAAGGATACTCGCGATCAGCGACATAGAACGATCGGATACCAAAACCGTCATCAAAACATTCAAGGAAATGGACTATTCCGGCGTTCGCCTGTTCGAAGATGACAAGACATAGACCAGCCGTCACTGCAGCTCGCTCCTCGGACCGCTATCGCACGACTCGCAGGAAATCAAGCACGGCTTCTGTGCTCCAGTATACCGTGGTGTGTAATACACAGTCGATATGCCGCGAGTCATCATTAACACAGGAAGAAATTGAAGCGACATTCCGTATCGTATATTCTTTATGCCGGCATGACAATCATGTTCTGTGAATCTCAACAGGAGGGCGTATGCTATGGTATCGGACGTGTCGGTTCCGGAAAGGTTCGGCTCTTATGCGATTTCGCTTCTCAAAGAACTGGTAAGGATACCGAGTGTGAATCCCTACGACGACGCTTCGTCCGGCGGTGAAAAGGAGATCGCGGAATTCATCGCATCGACACTTGACGACATGGGTCTGAAGGTTTCGCTGCAACACGTGAATCGCAATAGAAGAAATGTGATAGGCACACTGAAGGGCGGAAGTAAAGGAAGCATTATGCTCAATGCTCATCTCGACACTGTGGGTGTGACGGGAATGACAATAGATCCGTTTCTTCCCACGGTTAAGAACGGCAGGCTCTATGGAAGAGGGTCGTGTGACACCAAGTCATCGGCGGCATCAATGATTGCAGCCATCAAGTGGTTGGTAGAGGAAAACACAGAGCTGAAAAGAGATGTGATTTTTGCGGGAGTAGCCGATGAAGAATTCCGGAGCGCGGGAACAAGAGAGCTGATTAAGAAACACATAACGGACGCGGCCATTGTAGGTGAGCCGACGGGTGGAAACGTTGCAACTGCGCATAAGGGCTACGCATGGATCGAAATAAACACCAGTGGAAGGGCTGCTCACGGCTCTGTACCAGAAGCAGGTCTGGATGCTATCGAGAAGACAGGACGTATAGTGACGGGCCTCGCTCAATTGAACAGAACATTCAGAGTGAAACATCCGTTGCTCGGAAAATCTACACTGCATATGTCGCGAATAAGCGGAGGGAATGAATGGGCTATAATCCCAGATAGTTGCACACTCCAGATTGAGAGGCGCCTCCTGCCTGGCGAGAGCGGTTCATCAGCAATCGCAGAAGTCAGGGACGTCATTTCGGAGCTTACCAGGGAGGATAAAGACATCAGGGCGGACGCAAAGCTTGTTTTTGAACAAAAACCAGCAGAGCTGGCAGTGGATAATCCATTTGTCAGACGCATGTTTGAAGCTTACAGGAATTGTTTCGGTAAGGAGGCTGAATTCACTGGGCTTCCTTATTGGACCGACGCCTCGCTTCTCATAAATGACGCAGGGATTCCAACCTGCATATTCGGGCCAGGTGACATCAGGCTTGCTCATGGCGCAAGTGAGCACGTATCACTCTCTGAAGTGACCAAATCGGTCGCGTTCTATCGGGAGGCAGTCCTGTGCTTTTGCGGCAATGTCCAGTGTCGGTGACATTCAGATTACCTCAAGATGATCCTTATGCCGATTTACAAGTTCTGCGCTGCGCTCATCGAGTTCTTTCCCTCTGTCGGTACCCGAAAACTCCTTTCTGACGCCGAATACTTCCGTTGAAAAGTATCTGTTTCCAGAATCATTTGCAATGGTCACTATTCTACCGAAATCCGGATGGCGCCTTGAAAGTTTGATCGCGGCAACCACGTTGCATCCGGTGGAGATTCCGCAGAAGATGCCTTCCTCCCTGTGCAGTTTCCTCGTCATGGCAATTGCCTCTTCCGAAGAGACAGTGATCACGCCATCGAGGAGTGAGAGATCCAGATTAGCGGGGACGAATCCGTCGCCTATTCCCTCGATCTTGTGATTGCCTCGTCTCATTCCACTCAGCACTGGCGCCTCGGCCGGCTCTGCAGCATAAATCGATATCCTGTCGGTTTTGCTTCGTATGAATGCCCCAACTCCTGTGATAGTCCCTCCCGAGCCCGCGGCGGCCACAAGCGCATCAAACATGCCCTCTGTCTGTGCCCATATCTCTGGGCCAGTTGTCTTGAAATGCGCAGAAGGATTGGAAGGATTCTCGAATTGATTCGGAAACCAGTACTTTCCCTCGTTCTCAGTCATCACCTGATGCACCTTCTGTATGGAAAAGTCTACATCTGTCTCACTTCCGGGTGTGAGAATCACCCTGCCGCCCAGAGCGACAATGATATCGTTTCTCTCCTTACTCATACCTTCAGGCATTACGACAGTAACCTCAAATCCGAGTGCCACGCCCAGCAAGGTGCATGCTATACCCGCATTCCCGGTGGAAGCTTCGATCACTTCCATGTCCCTGGTTAACTTCCCTTCTCGAATTGCGCTCTCAAACATTTCCTTGTAAATTCTGTCTTTCAGACTTCCACTTGGATTCATGAATTCGAGTTTGATCAAAATATCGGCATTCAGTTTTTCGGAGGTGCGTATATTCTCGAGGCATATCAACGGAGTGTTGCCAATCGCATCCAGGATGCCCTTCTTCATTATCTGTCACGAAAGGGTTCGTATTATTTATGCTGTGCAGCGGCACGGTTGAAAACGAGTATTCTGTGTGGTGCGAGGTTAGACTGCGTTGGACATACGCAATGCACAAGTTGTCCTGCCACCAGATTGTTGGCTATGATAACCGGCGGTCACACCGCATCTGTCATTGGGGCCGGCGATCATGTTCAATCCGATGGTCCTTAAGGCGATGAGCGAGTAAGGGCAAAATTATTTTTGAAAATCCACAAGTGCGGCAATACGATGAAGTGTTCACATCACTCTGAATGGGGCAACGAACCATAACGGCTCCAATTGTGATATTCCACAACTTGCTTGAAATACATTTTCGACTATATGTTGTTTGAATGTAAAAATATGAATGAAACGAGTGAATATACGAAATTTAAGTGCCCGGTTGGCTGCTATAGAGAAATTATTTATAAGCCATACACTCATACGGTTCGTAAGTCCGTTCTCCGCTCCTGTCGAGAACGGGTATTCGGGGGAATCTAAATTGGCTGGAGAATATCGCAAGACTGAGAAGAAGGTCATTTCGAACGCAAATGTAGTCGGCAAAACCGTAGGTTCTACCGTGTTTCTCCGTCAAGCATCAGGATTGATACGATCGCTCAGCGGGTGGGAAGGGGCCCTGATCGCGTTGTCCCAGCTCAACATACTTATGGGTTTAATGGAGCTCTGGGGATGGGGCTCTGTCACCGTCCGGCAGGCAAACTACGGTATCTCCATGCTGATGAGTATACCCTTTGTTACCGTTCTCGGAACCGTGTGGGTTCTGTACGCGATTGTCATGCCCAGATCGGGTGGTGAGTATGTCTGGGTGAGCCGTGGTATTCATCCTGCAATCGGCTTCATGGTGAGTTTCTTCATGGTCTTCCTAGGACTCGACTGGACATCTCTGAATGCGTGGTTGGCTGGCAGTGTGTTTTTGCCGGGCTTCATCTTCTCTCTGGGAAGTCCGCAGCTTGCGGCTACCATTGCTTCACCGCACAATGCAATTATTGTCGCCGTGGCAGTGATAGCGCTCTTCACTCTCGCCTTCATCCCGAAAGTGAAGGTGCAGGGGAGGATTCTACAGATTCTGTTCATTGCCACACTCATCGGATGGTTCGGTGTGCTCATCATTCAGCTTTTCCCCTCATTCCCTCTGTCTCATGTTCTCAAGACGCAGTACGGTGTCGATCCCACTCAGCTTATAAACACAGCAGCATCATCCGGCTTCGTTCCTGGCTGGACGCTTGCCGGCACCGCTCTAGCGCTCCCCTGGGCGATGCAGATGTGGGGCGGATGGTGGTGGGCACCATATGCCGGCGGCGAAATAAGGAATCCGAAGAAATCAATGTGGCTTGCAGTCATAGGAGCGACATTCATCTCTATAGGAGCGATGTCGATTCTGGCGTTGCTCGCACCAGGTGTATTCGGCTTCAATCTGCAGATTGCCATGAACTACCTGTATGCAACCCATCCGTCCGCATATCCTTCCAATCTTCCTCCGCCTTACTACAATTATCTCATAGTGATGGTAACGAACAACCAGTTGCTGAAAGATCTGGCGGGATTCGGATTCTTTGCGAGCATACTATTCATCATACCCTCGGGTTTCTTCCTTGTGACAAGAAACATATTCGCATGGTCATTCGACAGGGTCTTCCCGGAGCCGCTTGCGACAGTAAGCGAGAGGTTTCACAGCCCCGTCAATGCCACTATACTGGCCGGAATACTTCTCGTCATACTCGCCTATTTGCAGGCGTTTACTACATTCTTCGGTTATCTTGTCAATCTCATGATAGTGCTCTATTTAACATTCATAATTGTGTCCATTTCAGCCATCATACACCCGTTTAAGGACAAAGAACTCTATGCAAATTCACTTCTTACGGGCAAAAAGTTCCTCAATCTTCCTGTCCTCTCCTGGAGCGGTATCGGCGGGCTGCTGGTATCAATTTACCTAGAGTACACAGTGCTTTCTTCTCCGGCACTCGGTGGGCCTATTAGCTGGCTTTCCATAATCTCAGTCATTTCCATCCTCTTCGTAGGCATAGTGGTGTACTATCTGTTCAAGTGGTATAGACGAAGGCAGGGATTTGATATCTCGATGGTCTTTGGGCAGATTCCTCCAGCTTAGATGCTTAAATTCCTCCGAACAGAGTGCGAACATGAACAGCGCTGATGCAATGGATG
>DAHXLZ010000266.1 GCA_027365715.1 Methanomassiliicoccales archaeon
GGCAGAAGCACTGAAAGCAAATGCCGGTGACATAATTGGATTCTACCAGGAAGACGGCAAGTTTCAGCTGGACTATCAGGAGTTCAGCGACAATCTGTGCAGGGAAATAGACGCCGTTCGCTTCAGGACTTATATTTACGATGTTTCCCTTGAAAGCAACAGGAAAAATACAGTTTACCCCGTCCGGTCTGCTTGCGGGGGTGAACTGGACCATAAAGGTCACCGGAGTGGATTACACGAAACAGGAAACTACAAACTCAACAGAAATGACCTTCTCTTCACTAGAAAACGGCATATACTCTTACAGTATAGCGCCAGAGACCGGATATTCCTTGCAGCAATCCGGCCAAACCAATGCCTCGGGATATTCAGGAGTTGTGTACATTGGTGACATTCATACGCCGTTGAGTTCGGGATACAACACTTACCCTCTCGACATCAGTATAACTCTGAATTTTACGCTGTTGACTCCTGCAGTCTCTCTAACGGTAATTTCAGTGTCCAGCAATACGTACGTAATTTACGTCTCATCTCCATCCTGGATCATAAAATTGGACTATGTGAATTTCACGATTGCAAACACTGCCGACAACGACTACACGTTAACCCTAGATCAGGCCATGAATAAGGAAGTAGCCCTTGGGGGAATTTGGAATGTTAGTGTCTCAAGCTCAAACTATCTTTCCGGTAGCACAGTTATAAGCGTCAGAGAAATTTCCGGAACAACAGGCGATGCTAATGTGAGCCAATTTGTGCTCGTATATACACTGACGGGTGGAATCATAGGGCAGATCAGCCCTTAAGATTGCTGTATTACGACTAATCCATTTTCTTCACGAATACTTTGCCGTCTTCCTGGTAGAATCCAATTATGTCACCGGCATTTGCTTTCAGTGCTTCTGCCGCTTTCTTTGGCAGTGTTATCCTGAAGGATACTCCTCTTTTTGATACATGTGTCACTTCAATCAATTGTGGCATCTATTGATATTATTGGTATATATTAAAAAGTTGACACATTAATTCCGTGTAAAGAAAGAATCCCGAATCGGAATAATGTTCGCAATCTCTTATTCACTTATTATAGCGGGTTTTTATATAATACAGGGAGATTAAACTCTGAGTCATGGAATCTTTCCATGATACTGGATTGTGAAAATTTGAGTGACGATAAAGCGGCTGTATTGATAGACAACTCGTATCTGCAAAAGGAAGTAATTGATAACCTGAACGGAAGGAACGGCAAGTTTCAGCTGGACTATCAGGAGTTCAGCGACAATCTGTGCAGGGAAATAGACGCCGTTCGCTTCAGGACTTATATTTACGATGTTTCCCTTGAAAGCAACAGGAATTTCCTGACATCGCTAAACCTCCTGGACCGATTCGAGATACGCATGGGAAAACTGCAGGAGAACGATAAGGGATTCCGCCAGAAGCAGGTGGACATCATGCTGGCCATAGACATGATAAAGCTGGCGCTTAAGAACAAGATACAGCACATAATCCTGATTACCGGTGACAGCGACTTCGTTCCTGCCGTACAGTACGTGAAGGAGGAGGGCGTCATGGTGCACCTTAGGCATGCAGAGAAGACCTACAGCAAGGAACTGTCACAAACATGCGATACCAGCAGACAGCTTTCAAGAGGCGTGCTGATAGAGTATGATGGGAAGGAAGGATACCGGAAGTGAATGTGAAGACAAGGCATTCCTATTTTATTGAAGCGGCATAGTGTCCCAGTATGTTGCAGAACCTGTCCACGGAAACTCTAAGATCAGAGTGCTGACATTCTGACACCTGGCTGTTAAGGTGGTTCAATTCGGGGAATTGAAGAATTACCTGAAGAATGACATGGAACACTGGGTTGACCGATGAACTTCCGGTTTCTCCTGAATGGCTTGTGCATTTTTATTCAATGCTTTTCGGAGAACCCCTGATTTGAGTAATAAATCCTGGTTCGTTCCCGGGTAATACATATACCCTGTGCAGGTATAATTCGACACCCAATTCCCTGATAAATAGCTTTTTGGGAACAACCTTTACAGTTGGAAGCGGGTGTAGCTCTTATTGGCTCCGACGCATGGTATGAAAATGCTTTATCGTCACTCCCCTTTCTATATAGGCAGTGAATGTGTGTATTATTTTTACCCTCAGCTGGCAGAGGTTTGTCATTTGGTAACCGCCTTAGCCCATGGAGACGTATTTTCCTGACGAGAAGCGAAGGCCATCATCCTGAACCGGCAAGCAGTCCCCGGTTGCTTCTCCAACGACTGCACAACTTTACCGGGGCAATGGGCCGATGACATCTGCCGGAAGACATCTTGTGAAAATGAGGCATAGCATACACAGTATATGCACATTAGTTCCGATACGCTGCTACAAAGCTTCCGGGAATGCCACCATAGGTTCAGGGCAGCGAAGGAACTTGGGATAAACGATATCTTATTCCTGCGTCACTGAACACGAGACATTTGTTAAAGGGGCAGAAAATTGCAATTAGGATCGAATATGACAACGTAATCACGGAGAGGCACAACAGGGAGAAGGCATTCAGAGCCAATGATGTTAAATATAGTCATCCCCCATTCTTGAGTAACAACGGTGTTGCCAAAGGAGATCAGGTCGCATGGAAACAGGCGCGGGGCAGATCAAGCCTGCAAATACGGCATACGAAGATAGGAAAGAGGATAGAAAAGGATCCCGTTGTGCTTACAGGGATGAACTTTATGAAGTGTCTCACGGCGAGGCACGCGCCCGGCAAACGCTTATATACACGAGTGTTGATAATAAGTTACCTCAAATGATCGGTTGAGGAACGGATGGGATCAGCAATGATTCTGTCATTTCCAATGCTGTTCAGGAGAGTACTTCTCATGTCCCGATGGAACGGGAATTGATAATTCACTGTCATGCGGATTTCGCCAGGGGAGTGGCAGGGAGCATCGAGTCCGGCAACGGACAGGACATTGCCCCCTCCCGTTCCCTGAAGTCCGCATGTCAGCGGATTGAACGTTTCTGACGGATGTTGGCGGCGTAGTGCAGGCACTTCGGGCTGCGGATCATTCCGCATGATCTGCCTGTGCGCCATGAAGAATGGGTCTGATGATCGCATGCCTGCCCGGGCATGAGTGCTTGCAAAAGGAATTGGTTCAGCCAGGAACAACCAATAACCTGCGGGAGATTCTCCATCTCCTGCAGACAAACTTTGCAGGTTGGCCTGCCATCTACAAATGGTCTTGGGGGCCGAAACAAAATAATGTCTCTGTCGATGTGCCTCCTGACTTCCTTTCCGTCAGGATTCACACCGATTACCAGTCCCTTTAGTTTCATGGTATTCCCCCCTTTCGGGTAAGCATTATTTTGTTTCGGCCCCCAAGACCATTTGTAGATGGCGGGCCAACCTGCA
>DAHXLZ010000267.1 GCA_027365715.1 Methanomassiliicoccales archaeon
CGTACTCAAATTTCATGGCAATTTGACGAAAATAGAACAGATTGGAATTCTGATAGAATTAGGGAAGAGAGAAGCAAAAAGTCTTAGTGGTGGAAACTACAACAGGGACATCGTAAATAAGGGATTTGTCCATAAGGTAGATACTGTTGGTAAAGAGGCGGTTTATTCATTGACCGAGAAAGGAATGGTAGAGGCTGAAAAGACGATTGAAGACCTCCAGGCCAACCAACATACTGAAGTTTGAACTGCTTTTTTGTGCTTAATGCCTGCGTAGAGGACTTAGTCCGGACCCACTGAAAACAGAATCGCTACAGAAGACAAATTATCATAAGAAAGAGATAAAGATGAGAGGACGAACAGCGAATGGGATCAACCAGGAAAAAGAAGAAGGAGGATGCATCGTTGGACAGTCAATGGACTCCGGAACAGAAGTTCTCAATCATCATGGAATACTGCAACGACAGAGTGTGCTTGTATCGGATCTGTGCAGTAAACACAGGCTCTCTCCACCCGGAGAACAGCTGAGGGGACGGCTGGATAGAATAGACGACAGGGTTTCTCCTGCCGCCCCTCGTCGAACGCAGCAGGCGGATTTCCCGCACTGCGCTCACCGATAGCCTTCATCTGACTGCTCCTGCTCTCTTTGCGTACGGCATGGCCGGCGGTGGTCTGTCGAGTGTGAGGTCATGCCGTTCACGTTTCATTCTCCTGCCTATGTGCTTGCGCTGTTTCCATCGGCTGAACATCCTGCCGATGGAAAGTTCTGCGTAGTCGTGTATTTCGCTGAATGCATCTGTGCTCATGCTGTGCCTGAAGTACTGGTACCATCCTGTGAGTGTTCTTGTGACTGACTGTTTTGCATCGTACGGCGTTGTCGTTGCCAGATTTAATTTGTCTGTCTTCCGCCTTATGTTTTCTCTGATACGTGTCCGTGCCCTCTTCGATGGCATCCATCTTGTGATACGCTTCCTCCTGCTCCCCGAATAGTGTCTCACGAAATGGAAGCCAAGGAAGTCAAAGCCCTGTTCCGCTGTCGTAAGCCTCGTCTTTTCCTCGCTGAGCTGGAGATGGAGTTCTCCCATGATTCCTCTCAGGAGCTCCATCTCCCTTTCCATGCTGCCTATGCCGAGGATGACGAAGTCATCCGCGTAACGAATGAGGTGCGTTTCAGTCGTGTGCTCTGAACTCTTCCATCTCTTGTCAAGATGGTCAAGGTAGATGTTGGCGAGCATCGGACTGATTGGGCTGCCCTGGGGTGTTCCTGCTGCCGTATCGCTGAATTCGCTGTTGTCCATGACGCCTGCATCGAGGAAGGAGCGGATGAGCGCCAGTATGCTGCCGTCCACCATCCTCCTCGACACAGACATCATGAGCGGATGCTTGGGTATGTTGTCAAAACATCCGCTTATGTCTGCGTCTATGATGTGTTCGCAACCGAAATTGAGGTATTTGACGACCTCGTCGACCGCATCGTGCGCCGACCTGTCCGGTCTGAAGCCAAATGAGCAGTCCTCGAAGTCTGCTTCGAATATTGGCTCAATGACGAGTTTGACCGCCGTCTGAACGACCCTGTCTTTGACTGTGGGGATGCCCAGAGCCCTCATCTTGCCGTTCGATTTGGGTATGCGCATCTTCCTGACAGGTGATGGTCTGTATGTGTGCTGCCTGAGTTCCTGTGCTATGCTCTGAATGAATTCTTCGCTGTTTTTGATGTCCTGTATGCGTACGTTGTCTATGCCGTGTGTTCCACCATTCCTTTTGACCGTGTTCCATGCCTCGTCGAGTACGTCTTTGCGACATACCTTGTCAAAGAGCGCATGAAACCTTCTGTTCCTGTCTGCCTTTGCAGCCAGATAGAGCGTCTCACGGAACATGCGGACGTTATCGTCCATGTACTACACCTTCCGGTGACATAGGACAGCCCCCTGTTCCGTTTGACGCATGGCTAAAGCGGGGATCCTTCGCATCCCTGCCCGTTACAGGCAGTTCACCGCTACTACTCTCCCCTCTGACTTCCGAAGGTGCTTTGCGTGTCACTTCACGGGTTTCGCTTATAGACACACTTACGCAGACTGACCCGTATATCGGTGCTGCGACACATTCATCGGATCTCCCGTCTTTCTCTGAACAACCTTCCCGGCATGCCGTTCCTGTTACACCGGAATGCTCCGCCAACCAGGCCGCATTATCGGTTGAGGGATATTGCCTTCGATTTAAAACAAGAATCTCGGCGCATTCACTCACCACATTACTGTGGGTATGCATCACGATGCTACATCTGGATTCACTGTTGGTTACGGCCTGTCGGTCTGCGTAGGGATGCCTGAACCTCATGGGTTCGGTGTCTCCCGTTGTCGACCTGCTTCGAATGAATACTGTTGCCGGCTCACTCTTGATCCTCGCTTCATGGCTTGCGGTTCTTACCATGTTGAGACTTCCACTCTCGGTTGTTCAGTTTCGACGGCGCACTGTTTCCTGCAGACTTCGACGGCACTTGCCCCCGGTTGCAATCCTTCATTGAGTATCTCCATCTTCTCCTGAGTGGAGAACGTTCTCCTTGTGGTCATGCAGTCACCCCAGTGCAATCGTCTTCCTTCTGTTTGATCTTTTGCTTTGCAATGGATGCGGACTCATTCACGGTTTGTTCACAATAGACTGTTCTTCCCCTTGAAAACCTCTCTGAGACTCCTGACCACATGTGTAAAGATCTAATCGGGTGCGGCACACTTTATGGTATATGAAGATTACGCTGAACACAAACACAGTGAAATTCTTTCAGCCCAACTAAATAGTAGACAGAAACGCCGAAACAGAAGAAATGATTATAACGTGAAGATAAATCATCCGTCTAATGCCATTTCTTTACTATCTACGGTTTCTAGCAGAGAAAGCCACTTGTTAAAGTAATGACCGTTCAGCTTTATGAATTCGCTCTCGTTACGTTGTAACAATCCTGCAATGATTCTTGCATCTGAAAAAAGTCTG
>DAHXLZ010000273.1 GCA_027365715.1 Methanomassiliicoccales archaeon
CTGCGAAAGCGCCGGGCAGAAGGACAGCCGCCTTCCCTGTGGAACTGTGCTACAGGCTCATATGCATGTTCTCGATAACCGGCGACACGGTTCTTGATCCTTTTCTGGGCACAGGAACGACCACTGTTGCGTCGATTGCCGATTTTCACAGTGTCGATGTAATCCGAGAGATACTCGACTATCTCCGTCGTGCCGTAAGCGATTCTGTCGAGGACCATTGTTGTACCGGCATTCCTCGGCTTCCCGGTTCGTCCCTCCGCAAGCCCGCTTAAGAATCTGTGCATGCCCGTTTCTTTCTCCCTGCTGTAAATATGAATTAAAGTCGTATAAACATCCAATTATATATGAATTTTCATGCGATTATATTTGCTAATCTATCCCTAAAAATGGTATTATCTATCCGGCGAAAGTAAACCCGTTCATGGTCGTCGTGGAAAATTCATACGGAGACATGGAAAGCCTCGGTGCCTGCGATGTCATCTCATGGGCGGTCGGTCAATTTGGCGGGGATGCAGCATTTGCATGCAGCTTCGGTCCGGAAGACATGGTCCTGCTGCACATGCTTGACGCAGTGCTCAAACAGACAGAAAAGTGTGTCAGCGTATTCACGCTGGACACGGGAAGGCTTTACGGAGAAACATACTCACTCATGCAAAGAGTGCATGAAAAGTACGGTGTGCGGATCGAGGTCTTCTTCCCTCAGGCTGGCGAAGTTGAGGAAATGGTTACGGAGAATGGTGTGAACCTCTTCTATCACTCCGTCGAAAAGAGAAAACTCTGCTGCGGCATCAGGAAAGTGAGACCGCTGACCAGGGCTCTGACAGGCAAGAAGGCGTGGATCACGGGTTTGAGAAGAGAGCAGTCAAAGACAAGAGCCGACGTGCCGAAGATCAGCTTCGATGCAGCCACAGCCATGCTGAAGATATCGCCTCTCGCAGACTGGAGCAATGCCGAGGTCTGGAATTTCATACGTTCAAACGATATACCTTACAACACACTCCACGATTCCGGCTATCCGAGCATAGGCTGTGAGCCATGCACGCGTGCCGTTGGGGAGGGAGAGGACCCGAGGAGCGGCAGATGGTGGTGGGAGAACGGAAGCAGAGAATGCGGTCTTCACTTCAGAGAAGATAAAGGAAATACTGAACACTGACTGCAGTATTGTCTGGAGAGCCTTTAACGGTCTTGATGTTCATATCTGAAATCACTTGTAGAGCGGATCCGGTGAATTTCAACAGCCTGTGGTATTCTGGTGGATATGGTATGAGAATCGAAAGTTAGTTATTAATAGCGATTCCTGGTTACTGGGTCATGAACAAACAGTCTCGTCTCATAATTGTGGGCATAGTTGTTTTGCTCGTCGCGGGCGCCAGCGTAGCAGCTGTTGTGTTGAACAAGAACAAACAGACCACTGCAACGTCAAAAACGCTTGTTGTGGCAAGTTCAGCAGTTCCGGCTTCATTGGATCCTGCAGTAGCGTTTGATTCAGACTCAGTGCTCTTTACCGATCAGATTTACAACACACTGCTAGGGTATGGCACAACAACATATAACGGACAGACTGTAGGCTCCCTGACACCTGTTCCACAGCTGGCAGTAAGCTGGACAGTGAATGCGAACGGTTCTGTAACATTCAATCTCAGACAGAACGTCACGTTCTCCAACGGAGATCCGTTTAATTCGACGGCGGTAAAATTCTCGCTCGACAGAGTCATAACCATGAAGCAGGGAGCAGATTTCCATGTGTTCAAATTCCTTAACGAAAGCGGAATACACGTGCTTGGACCGTACAAGATAATGCTCGTGCCATCCAGACCGTATCCGTGGTTCCTGAATCTGTTCCAGCTCTGGGTTACGTCCATAGTTGATCCGAACTATGTAAATTCGAATGGAGGTGTGCAGGCGGGAAAGGTAAATACGTACATGTCTGATCATGCAATGGGCACAGGACCGTATGAATTGAGTTCCTATAGTTCCTCGGAAATTGTGATGACGGCCAATCCCCATTACTGGGGCGGCAAAGTGAACGTGACCAGAATTGTTTATGAGGTTGTTCCGAGCCCTGCCACTCAGCAGACTCTTCTTCAGAAAGGTTCAGTGAATGTTGCGCTCAACATACCTCTGGATCAGATAAGCACACTGAAGGGGTCGGCGGGTGTGAAGGTTAAATCCGGTCCCACTTCTTCGGAATATTACATCGGTCTGGACCAGAACGTGACTCCATTCAACAATCTCTCGGTCAGAAAGGCGGTTCTGTATGCTGTGAATACAAGCGAAATCACTCAGTTCTCCACCTTCGGATACGGCATACCCATCAAGAGTGTTATTGCTCCAACCATAGAGTCCTACATCCCTGCGTTCCAGAACTACACGTTCAATGTGACAATTGCAAAGCATTACCTGGCGCAGGCACCTTCCGGGTACAGCAAGGGATTCTCAACATCGTTCTATTACATTTCCGGCGATCCTGTAGGCAGTGCGATAGCTACGATTCTGCAGCAGGAACTCAAGAGCATCAACATTACACTGACCCTGGTCCCGCTGACATCCAACACGTTCTTCAGCGAAAATGGTCTTGGTCATTTTCCGATGTTCTTTGACGGCTGGGTCAATCTGCTTGCCACACCGGATGATGGCATGTATCCTCTGTTTAACAGTGGCAATATCGGAATATACGGAAATTATAACTTCTTCAACAACAGCACAGTCAGTATGCTGCTGACAAAAGCCGGCGAGACGCTAAACGCCACACAGAGAGATTCGATGTACGTTGAGGCTCAGAATATAATTGCGGCCAACGCAGTTGAAATACCGCTGTTCAATATGGAAAATGTGATATCGATGACATCCAACGTTCACAATCTGTACATATATCCGACGTTCGACATTTTCTTCGACCAGGTGAGCATGAGTTAATCACATGAGCAGGAGAGGAGCATACCTCATCTTCAGGGCACTTTCGATCATACCAACCCTGTTCGGGTTGGTATTGATCACTTTCATCCTTTCGCACGTTGTGCCTGGAAACCCCGCGCTGGTCGTCATAGGACCGGAGGTTAACGGAACCGAACTCAAGATTATTGAGGCGGAAATGGGACTCAACAAACCGCTCTATGTTCAGTTCCTCATATACATAAGTCAGCTTCTTCACGGCAACCTTGGTTTTTCGTATGTCCAGCAGCAGTACGTGAGTTATGAAATTGCAACGAGACTTCCTGCAAGCATGGAGCTGGCGATAGCTGCACTTGTAATATCGATTCCCTCATCCATCTTGCTTGGTACGTTTGCCGCACTCAGGGCGAACAAACCGGCAGATCATGCCGCAAGAGTCTTCACGCTGCTTGGAATTTCCATGCCCGTTTTCTGGATAGAGCTGGTGATGATTATTCTGTTCTACGTGTACCTCGGTGTAGCACCTGCCCCCTACGGAGAGCTGAGCAACACGCTAAATCCTCCGCCGAATATCACCGGAATGATCATATTCGATTCGCTGTTGACGGGCAATGTTGCTGATCTCGGGAACGCATTATGGCACATAATATTGCCTGCAATAGGCCTCTCTCTCGCAGGGATAGCGACCATGTCTAGAGTTGTGCGATCCAGCATGCTTGATGTGGTAAACAAAGATTACATGAGGACTGTTTTTGCCATCGGTCTCCCAAGGGGAGTGATCATAAACAAGTATGCGTTGAGAAACGCTCTCCTGCCAGCCATAACTATAGCTGCGCTGTATGCGGGAGCCCTCATGAGCGGAGTTGTCCTGACGGAAACGGTTTTCTCCTGGCCAGGGCTCGGGTTGTATGCCGTCTCATCCATCGACAACCTCGATTATCCCAGCGTTATGGGCGTAGTTCTGGTATCCGGAATATTGTTTGTAATTTTCAATTTCCTTGCCGATGTTCTGTACGCATTCGTAGATCCCAGGGTAAAGTTGTGAGCCATGTTAGAGTCTGTAGACGTGCTGAGATCAGGCGGAATCGAGTCCAGATGGATTCAGTCACTCAAACTGTTAACCCGAAACTGGAATGCAATTGCTGCCCTCTGCGTGATAGGTATTTTCGCATTCCTGTCGATCTTCGGTCAGTACATTGCCCCTTACGGACCCGATGTGCTGAATCTGCCGATCAGACTTTCGCCGCCATCCGCGGCACACTTAATGGGAACAGATGAATACGGCAGGGACGTATTTTCGCGAGTGCTGTACGCAACGAAGCTCGACATGATGATAGCGCTAGTCTCGACAACATTGAGTTATGTCCTGGGAGTATCGATAGGCGTCACGTCCGGCTATCTCGGCAGAATAACGGACAGCGTAACGATGAGGATAATGGACATACTGCTGTCATTCCCTTCCATACTCTTTGCCATCGCAATTGCGATAGCGATAGGTCCGGGATTTAACACGATTGTCGTCGCAATAGTGGTCGTCACGATCCCTGGCTTTGCCAGACTCGCAAGGAGTTCGGTACTTTCAACGAAAGAGGAACTGTATGTCATGGCCGCCGCTTCTGTCGGAGCGTCGAGATGGCACATCATGTACAGGCATATCGTTCCAAACGTCATTTCGCCAACCCTCGTATTCTATTCGCTGGGTCTTGGAAATTCCATACTTATTGCGGCAAGTCTCAGTTTTCTCGGGGTGGGAATTCCACCCCCTACGCCGGAATGGGGAGCCATGATATCATCTGGCCTCCAGTATGTCGTGTCCGGGCAGTGGTGGCTCACGGTGTACCCCGGACTGTTCATTGTGGCAATAGTAATTGCATTCAACCTGCTCGGCGATACCGTAAGAGAGATTTCTGATGTCACACTGAGGAGGTGAGATTGATGAGCGCAGGGAATAACGGCCATGTACTCTATGTTGAGGAATTGGGTGTTCAGTACACACTGGGAAACAGGCTAATCACTGCAGTCGACGATGTGACCTTCGGCCTCAGGAGGGGAGAATCGTACGGCATCGTCGGCGAAAGCGGTTGCGGAAAATCAACGCTCGCTCTTGCCATCACCCACCTCCTGCCTCCCAATTCCAGAATTACGTCCGGACGGATATACTTCGAAGGAAGAGTAATAGCGGACACCGAAAGTGGAGCTTCCTTTTCGCTGAGGAAGATGAGAAAAGGTGCCGAAGAGGAGAAGAAACTTTCAACGGTGAGATGGTCCGGCATTTCGATGATATTTCAGGGAGCGCTTGATTCACTCAATCCGCTTTTCAGAATAGGGGAACAGGTGGATGACATATTCATCTACAAAAAGGGGCTGGATGAAAAGGAGGCAAGGACTAGAACGGTTGAACTTCTGAAGTCGGTTGGACTGGAATCGTGGGTGGTTGATGTTTTCCCGCATCAGCTGAGCGGCGGTATGAAGCAGCGCGTCATAATAGCCATGGCGATCTCGCTGAATCCTCTTCTGGTGATAGCAGATGAACCGACGACATCACTGGATGTAATAACACAGTACCGCATCATAGAGGAGATAAAGAAGCTACAGCGGAAACATGAGATTGCGCTTATCAACATATCTCACGACATATCTCTGATTTCGAATCTGTCGGAGAGGATCATGGTGATGTATGCGGGAAGGATGGTTGAAAAACTTCCAACCGGCAGTTTTGACGGCGCGCAGCACCCATACACTAAATTGCTCGTTGAATCTATTCCGAAGATAGACAGGCGGCTGCACTATATCAGACCCATAAAAGGATACCCGCCGAGCCTCGAACAGATCTTTCAGGGATGTCCGTTTTTAGAGAGATGTGATTTTGGCCGCGATGTGTGCAAAACAGAAGAAGCGACGAAATCGGTCAAAATATCGGAAGGGCATTATGTTTCCTGCCCCGTACGTCCATTTTCACAGATGCAGGAAACATATGCCGCTGCAAAGGAGAATGAAACTGACCCTTACGCGGACAGTAAGTCCGTCTCAAAAGACGCTGAAACTGTTCTGGAGGCAAGAGGACTCACCCAGCGATATCTGAAAAGAACGGGCATAAGAGAATCGCACAAGGGGAAGAACGCATCCGTGATCGCTGTCGACAACATCGATGTCAGCCTCAGGGCGGGTGAGTCCCTCGCAATAGTGGGCGAGACCGGAAGCGGCAAGAGCACACTGAGCCGCATTCTCTCCATGCTTGAGACTGCGACTGAGGGAGAAGTACGCGTGCTGGGAAAACCGGTTGACGCATCTGACAGAAAAACTGTCATTCCATTACGAACTTCTGTGCAGGTTGTATTTCAGGATCCATATCAGAGCCTGAATCCGCGACATTCGGTGTTTGAAATAGTGTCGGAGCCGCTTGTTGTCAACAGGATTACCAGGAACAGGAGCGAGATGATGACCATGGTGCGGGATTCTCTGCTGAAATCCGGACTCACGCCTCCGGAAGATTACATGACAAAATACCCTCACCAGCTGAGCGGCGGACAGAGACAGCGCGTGTCTATAGCGAGGGCTCTTGTCCTGCATCCGAGAGTGCTCATAACAGACGAACCGATTTCCATGCTTGATGTCTCGCTAAGAGCCGGCATATTGAATCTGCTCAGGAGGCTGAAGGCCGAAGACGGCGTTTCAATTGTGTACATCACGCATGACATCGGTTCCGCCAGATATGTGAGCGATCGTGTTGCTGTCATGTACAGGGGAAAAATTGTGGAGGAGGGCTATACAGAGGACATCATTGCCAGACCTTCTCATCCTTATACGATGGCACTCCTCGTTTCCAGCATGGGAATCAGGGGAAATCTGTACCAGGTACTCGGAGAGAGAATATTTGAGCAGGTTGAAAGCGGTCGCGACAGTGGATGCATATTCGCAGACAGATGTCCGCTGGTGGCCGAGCGCTGCTTTGAGGAGCATCCTCAATTCGAGCAGGTGGAGAATGGACACCGATGCCTCTGTCATTTTGGCAACCAGTTATTTTCCCACGTATCAGAGGTTCGCGCTGGAACTGAGGCGACGCTCGAGTCACGAATGAAGAACCTGATTTCTGAACATGAGGGTAGTTTGGAGCATTAGTTGGGCGTTTTCTGGCATCGGCGCCATTGCATAATTCAGCCTACAGTTAGAGTTAAGAACAGTTTGAGAATTAACTCTGTCATGAAAGGCTATTACCTCTTTCCGGACATAAAAGGCAACAGTATAATTTTTGTAAACGATGACGAACTGTGGGAGTTTGACTCCGGGGACGGAAGTGTCAGGAAAATAGCCGGCGGCATGGGCATCATTACAACGCCAAGATTCTCGCCTGACGGGAAATGGATTGCATTCAGATGCATGAAGAGCGCTTCACAGAGTTCTGCGGAAATATATCTGATTCCGTCAGGCGGCGGTGAGGCTACCAGAATAACATATTTCGGATCACCAATGACGTCCGTGGCAGGATGGTCGCCGGAGGGAAAACTGATTGTGAGCACAGATTATGGCCGCCCGTTCGCCAAATGGGTGGAACTGCACGAATTTGACACAGACGGCAGCGAACGCAGACTGCTCAACCTCGGTCCCGCAACGGCAATAGAGTTTGGCAGGCACGGCGTTGTGCTTGCGCGCAACTCAGGCGATTTGCCTCAGTGGAAGCGATACAGGGGCGGCGCAAGAGGCAAATTCTGGAAGGACAACAGTGGCGACGGTAAATTCGGCAAGTTTCTGGAACTGGACGGAAACCTTACATCGCCCATGTGGATAGGAAACAGGCTGTATTTCGTTTCAGATCATGAGGGCACTGGAAACATATACTCCGTAAATGCCGCCGGAGGCGACATCAGGCGGCACACGCAGCATAAGGATTTCTTTGCCAGAAACGCGAAAAGCGACGGACGCCGCATTGTCTATCAGAGCGGCGGAGATATCTATTTGCTGGATCCCGGTGAGAAGAGCCCCGAAAAGCTGGATATAGACACGCAGGCCACGCGGCTTCAGACAAGAGAGCGCTTTATCGACACCAATGAATTTCTGGAGGAGTGCGTGCTCGACGTGAAAGGGGAGAATGTCCTTCTCGGAGTCAGGGGAAAACTGTTAGTTATGGGCAACTGGGAGGGAGCACCCGTTCAGCTTGGCAAGCATCATGGTGTGAGATACCGTCTCGGAACATTCCTGCATTCAGGAAGAATAGCGGCTGTCGGCGACGAAGGTGGAGAAGAGAGCATAGAGATACTGAACAGGAACGGCGGGAAGATGCAGACCATCCCCGTAGATGGCTCGGTAATGAGACTGGAAGCGGCAGGAGGAAGTGATCTC
>DAHXLZ010000300.1 GCA_027365715.1 Methanomassiliicoccales archaeon
GAATTGGGACAGGATGGCATACCGAATTTCAAGATATACTCGGGGGGCAAATGGCATTTCTCCGAGTCCGGCGAGTTTACGGACGTAAGGAGTCCTATAGATGACAGCGTCATAGCACGCATTTCCGCATCTTCGGAAACAGATGCTGACAGAGTGCTCAACGACGCATATAAAGCCAAGTCGCTGATTCGCAGAATGCCGGCAATCGAGCGAATGGGTGCTATGACAAAGGCATCCAAGCTTCTGGAAGAGAACTTCCAGACTCTTCAGAATTCAATTGTAGTCAACAACGGAAAGACGCTTGCTGACGCAAGTGGAGAAATAAACGCGACGATGCACAGGCTCTCCCTTACGTTCGAGGAAGCGAGGAAGATTTTCGGCGATTACATACCTGGCGATTGGGCTGAGGAGAATATAGGAAAATATGCACTGATAATAAGGGAACCGGTCGGACTGGTGCTGGCCATATCTCCCTTCAATTATCCGCTCTTCATAACATACACGAAGGTCATACCCGCTCTTCTTGCGGGCAACTCGGTAATTGTAAAGCCACCCAGCATCGATCCTCTTCCTGCGATTCTGATGGCAAAGGTGATGGAGGAGGCCGGCCTTCCACCCGGTTCTGTAAGCATCATCACAGGCAGGGGTGCACTGGGGAGTTATATGGCTGAGAGTCCGGTAGTCGATGTGGTGACATTCACTGGCAGCACAGACGTGGGAAAGGGGCTGACAAAGATATCCGGAATTAAGAAAATACACCTTGAACTCGGAGGGAAGGGGGCTGCGATAATTCTTAATGATGCAAATCTCTCTGATGCTGCATCAAAGACCCTCGCAGGCTCACTGAAGAACGCGGGCCAGCGATGTGATGCCATAAGCCGCGTCCTTGTCCAGAGCGGAGTATATCCGAAATTCTGTGAACTTCTCTCGAAAGGGATCGAAGCGTGGAAGGTTGGTGACCCCCGTGATAAGAATTCGAAAATCGGGCCGCTGATAAACAGGGATGCTGTTGAACACGTACTCGGCCTGATACAGGATGCAGTGGATAAAGGGGCACAGGTTGTTCACGGCGGAAGCAATAGTGGAAACTACGTCGAGCCTACGCTCATACTCGATGTTCCGCTTGATGCGAGGATAATGTGGGAGGAGACATTCGGTCCCGTCATTCCCGTGCATAAGTTTGATACTGTAGATGAGTCAATTGAAATTGCAAACAGATCCGAGTACGGCCTCGATTCTGCTGTTTTTACCATGGATTTGAATTCCGCCTGGAAGGTAGCAAAGAGACTGGAAGTTGGAGAGGTTACAGTAAACAGCTACCCTGCCCACGGCGTCGGTTTCTTTCCGTTCGGGGGCGTAAAGGAAAGCGGTCTCGGGAGAGAAGGGATTGGCTACAGCATTGATGAATTTACGAACATGAAGACAATAGTGTTCGATACCGCTGGCGGTAAGATATGGGAATCGGATGAAGAATCGCGTGCGATGCTGACCAATTCGAGAAGAACCAGGTAGTTGCAATGCCACTTTTGGCTACCTGGCGAGTTCCGAAGCCATTCTGAATATGAGGTCACGCCTCGAATCAGATTTGACGACAGCCGATGCGACAAGTGCGCCGCAGGCTCCGAGCTCAACAGCCCGCCTTACGTCTTTCTCGGTGGAGATTCCTGCACCGGCAACCACGGCAACGTTGCTGTTTATCTTCCTCACAGATTCTATTGCTCGTGTTATTATTTCCGGTTTCGCAGAAGAAACCGATATTCCAGTGCCGATCAATTCCGGCGGCTCGATTGCAACAATATGCGGTTCGAGAGCACTCACGGCAGCAACCGTGTTGACGGTATCTGCACATACTGCAGTAATCATCCCCAGTTTTCTGCAGCTCTCTATAAGAAATTCGATTTCATGAAGCCGCAACTTGTGTTCGCTGTGGTTCATCAGTATGCCTTTTGCACCGGTTGCCTTCATCATTTCCGGTGAAGTGAAGCCGGTCAGGGCTCCCGGTCCGAAAGGGTCACAGTGCTGAGCGTACGTTTCAACACCAGTACCGGCAACCGCAGCAAGCCACGGAACCGGCGGGCAGACGACAACAGAAACGCCAAATTCTTCTGCCGCAGCTCCGGCAATTACGCCAATGTCAATTGAAGCGTTTCCAAATGCTTCTCTGTATCCTTTGAGATTTATTATTAGATAGCGTTTCTGTGTCATTCAAATCAACGCTGCGATTCAAGACCGGAGCCATATTTTATTATTCCCTCGAATGCTGGAGCGTGGGCAACGCTCCTTTTTCAAACCGCAGTCTGGTTTGCTCACGGCCTGCATCATTCCCTGCACATTTGGACGAATTGCAGCAATAATTGCCTTATGTTCTCTCTGACGCCTTCGTCTTTCAAGTTGCCATTTTCGTCAAATTTATCCGCAGGATTCATGACAAATACTTCAGGCATGTTAAATTGTTTCATGTTCAGAAATACAAATGACTGCCTCAGACTGTACTGTGCACGTGCACCGCCGAGTCTGCCTCCCGCGCTCATCAGTGCCACAGGCTTGCCATCGAAGCAGCTTTTACCGTAGGGCCTCGACCCCCAGTCAATAACATTCTTGATAAATCCAGGCACCGAATAGTTGTATTCCGGGGTGGAGACGAGCACTCCATCTGCCGCAGAAACCTTTCTCTTGAATTCAATAACGGCTGGCGGCATGTTCTTTTCCAGATCCTGGTTGAATAATGGTATGTCTGAAATTTCCACTATCTCCAGTGCAGAGTGTTCAGGCATCAGGCCGGCGGCAGCGTTGAGAAGCATCCTGTTGAATGAACCGTTCCTGAGACTCCCGCCAAAACCGGCAATCATTACTTCTTTCATATTGTAATCATCAGAGATAATTGATACATATTCCTTGTTTCGAAAGCAACCGGAGTTTCAGACAGTGTGCCAGTCGGCCCTATTTGCCATTTTCAATAATAAAATTCCACAAATCGTCCTCCACAGGCATCACCGACAGCCTGGGAATCCTTACCAGCGGGCTGGATGAAAAACGCTCTGCCGATTTAATAAGCCTGAGAGGCACTGTGTTCCTGAACTTTCTGACCGGTCTGATTCTGACCACCCAGAAACCGTCTTCATCTTTGTAGGCGCCGGATACTGATTCAGCAATGCCTGCAGCCGCCTTCTCATCGCCAGTGTGGTAGTAAATGATTCTGTCACCAGCCCTTATCATACTGAGATTCCTGAGTGCGAGGTTATTCCGCACACCATCCCAGATTGCGGTGCCGTCCAATTCGAGATGTTCAAAACTGTAATGGGCCGGTTCTTCCTTGAACAGCCACTTTGCCATGAGCGGTAAATGTTCGAGGACCATTTAAGCCGTTTGATCAGAATGTCACACAATTCAATTTTCAGCCATCATGCGTCCTGTATTGTCACAGCAGAGACATTTGCTGTTAAATAGTGTATAGAATGGGACAGAGGAA
>DAHXLZ010000314.1 GCA_027365715.1 Methanomassiliicoccales archaeon
TGCAGGAATCTGGAAAGGGCAGGCATGCTTGTCTGTCGCTGCGGGATGTCGCTTGAGCCCTCATGTCCGGATTGTGGCTCGGATATCAGAGAGGATATGTTCTGCGGTCTGTGCAGAATAAGTTTTGAAGCGGATTCAGGAAGTTTATAATTCAGTAAAGTAAAATAAAGTACATAGTGTTTCCCGGATCGGTGAACCGGAGCTGAAGGACGACAATAGTTCGATGCTGAAACTGCTGCAGAATATCGGACTTTCTGAAAACGAAGCACTAGTATACAAATTTCTGGTCGAGGACGGCGACGCCACGGCAAAAGATTTGCTCAGAAAGCTGAATCTCAGACAGCCGCAGCTGTACGACATAACATCGGGACTTGAGCGAAAGCATTTCATCAACATTCAGGACAGCAGGCCAAAGAAATACATACCAATAGATGCGGAACTGATCCTTGAAAACATTTCGAGGGAACTCGAGAAAAGCAGAGGCGAACTCCTGAGCTGGGTAAGCTCCAATAAGAAGGAGAGGGGGGACGTTCCATCGATGTGGTTTAGCAGGCACTGGAGGAGTTTTGTAAGCAATTCGCAGGCGGTAATAGCAGGTGCGAAAGACACTGTCTGCATAGAATCCACACCGGGCATTCTTCCTGAATTCTCAAGAGTGCTTTCCAGAAGAGTGAAAGGGGGCCTGAAATCAGTCCTTCTGGTATTCGGTGTCCAGAAGAAGAGATATGAAGAAGAATATCTGAAGAGGGATTCTGCTTTTTTTAACGAAATCAGATATGTTGAACTGGGCCAGTTTTTCTCAATCATTGGTGATGTGAGCGGTACCACATTCATGCCGAGAAAGATCGCTTTCGCACCGGCAGAAGACCGTTACGGCTATGTCTTCAACGACGTTGACATGTCATGGTTCCTCACACACAGTTTCTTCAACGCCTGGTTTACATCAGAACCGCTGTTCCAGAGGACTGTATCACTCCCTGCGACCTATTCACTGCAGAGGCTCGCTGTGAGTGATATGCTGAAACTGATTTCACAGGGAAAGAAGCTTAAGGCAATCGTCAGAGGCAGGAGACGCATAGAAGGCAGCCGCGTTTCAATAGAGGGCAATATCACCGGTGTCGATGCTGGCAGAGACATCGTGAATTTTGTAGTCGAATCAGGCAGGCATTCATTTGTCGTTGGCGGATATGACTCAATAGTTGAGGACATCGAGGCAGAAACAATTGTCATTGAGTCGGCCGAATGATACCGGTGAGCCGGCAGGCTCATTCACTTATTCGTTGCTGGTGCTGACCACTCTGCCGTCCAGAACCTCAAAATCAAAGGTGCCCCCCCTGAATGGAATTCCGTTTATTCTGAGACCGTTAAGAGTGTTGCCTACTTTCCTGCCGCTCTTCAATTTTCCATCCACCGGCCGTATTCCAAGGATTCCCCCTATCAGTGGATGAATGACAGCTGCTGACGACCATGCCTGAAGATAGCAGCCAGTGGCATCATTCAGAATTTCAGGCACTACGCCAGGCATGAACTCTCCGGCGTGACCTATATTGAAACTGTAGAATTTCAGTGCCGTGTGTGTGTCGTGATACTGGGATGCTGCAAGAGACATCAGGCCATTCTGAATGGCCATGGTCTTCACTGATGCCGACCCGATTAACAGCCCGTCTATTCCGACCAGTCTTTTCAGGCCATTTTCTGAATTGATGAAGCTCCGGTATCTGCTTTCTGATGCAACCCGTGTCACGAATGGAATTATAGAAGTCCAGAAGCCGGGATTCTCAGGTACGCCGGAGGTCAGCCTGTTTGCATATGTGCACTGCTCTCCAATCCACATGCCCGAATTCACGATTTTCATTGCGTCGCCGGCCGCACGATTAAGTGAGGAGATTTCGGCCGAATAGACGCCGGAGTCGTTTTCAAATGCTATTTTCTTCAGAGCGGCAAGCGATTCCACACCCTCGGCAAAGTAGCAGAGAGTGTCGAGTTCGACAGATCCTCCCCTGCCGGCATCCTCCATTATGGCAGGCCCTGTGAATTTCCGTGAAACCACATATTCCAGTGATGCCATAGCGTCGGTGAAATGTTCCCTCGCAAATCGCAAGTCGCCCGTCCATTCAACGTACTTCAAAATAGCAGTACTGAGCATGGCACTCTCTTCAAGATCGCCCTTGTTGTACACTATACCATTGGTTACTATTTCATGTGGCACTCTTCCTCCCTGCAGTCTCGCATACTTTATGAACAGCATGAGTGAGTCCTTTGCGACAGAGCACATCCCCGTTTCCAGAAGTGCATCCAGAGAGTAGTAAAAGTCTATTGAAAAGTACCACGGATAATCACAGTGACCGGCGGTCAATCCTCTTCCAATCCCGTTCTGCCTGTGCGTCAGCCAGCTGAGACTGTGCTTTGCCCAGTGGAAAGCGTCAGCCAGCTGAGTGTCGGGCGTTTCAAGCACCGTGCGGCGGGAAATCAGTTTGTGTTTTTTCTCAGTCCGTTCGATGCATTCGACGAGATTTTTGTGCTTTCGTCTGCTTTTGCGGCGTATTGAGATGCCGAAGTCTTCCCGGCTGCCGATACGCACCAGCCGATGTTCCTCAAGCAGACTCGAGGCATCTGTCTCAAGAGTATAAATCCTCCTCAGTGAAGGTATATTCAGAGACATTTGTCTGTGCCGCCTGCTCAACTGATGTCGTGTCTTGAAATCGCTGAGCCATATGGGTTGGGGGTCTATGCTGAAATTCACTTCCACTTCCCTGTTGTCCTCATTCTTCACACGTACTAACATCAACATGTCCTCGGGCATCATGAGTTCAATCGAGAAGCCATCATATTCCATCTCTATTCCCGAAGAGCGCACAATCAATGCAGAAGGTCTGACCCTTCCGCCTCCCGATACGACATCAAAGCGTTCCACGAGTTTGAGTGGCGGATCCCATAATCCCCCCATCTTTCCCGGCACATGAAATCCCATTCCGGCGGAGGAAATATCCGTGCAGCCACAGAAGTATGCCGACTCGTTGGCAAGAGTGAAATACATATTGCCGTTGAGCCTTATTCTCAGATTTTTCTCATCGTCTTTCATCTGTAATTCCAGAATGAGAGCCAATTGCCCTGAATCCTTTTCTAGTTACCGATAAGTCGTAGAATTTTCCCCTGTAGAGAACATTTTTCAATTCCATGGACTCCCATCCCTCCGGAAGATGCGGATCCATCGAATGGATGAGTCCGTCGCTTCCGGCGCTGCCGTCCGGGTCGATGCCAAAAAGACCTTCGATTACGGCCTGTATGAACAGGGATGAGGACCATCCCTGGGCAAATTGGCCCATAGACTGAACGTATTCAGGATGGTACGTTTCATTAATCCTGCCAGGATCCGGACTTGCAAATGCGAGCATGGGGAAAGAGTCGAGCAATTTAAGACCCATTTCCGGAAAGCCGTTCTTATAAGCAGCTATTGCAGACCACCCCGTCATCAGTGGCCACACCTCACCGGTATGATATCCACGGTCGTACATTGGATCTGAGGAGGACATTGAACGCACTCCCCACGACGTGATCATATCATCACCAGACAGTGATTCAACAAGTGAATGCATCAAATCACTCTTCCAGTACATAGCAGGCACAATTTCCATCGGGCTCTTGATTTTCCTGTACTCCTTTCCTTGAACAGAATCGAAAACTGTGAAGTTTCCTCCACTCGGCCTGAAGAACAGGGAGATGTAGTTGTTCATTGCTTTTTCAGACAGCCCGATGTATTCAGCATCGAGTTTGGCATATTCCTCAAGAGCCTTCAGCCACCATGCATTGACATCGATGCATGTCCCATCGCGGTAGGAGGACCATGATTCGGGCCACCCGATTAGGCCCTCCCTGAAGTTATTTTCGATCAGGCCATCGCCGTCCCTGTCACATGAAATGCAGAAATTCATTATTTTCCGCAACATCCCATCGTGCCTGCCGACATTATGCCACCGCTGGAGTTTTGTTGTTGCAATGATCCAGAGAGGAGAGCTGTCTGCAGACATGAATCTGGTGGGCAGCACATCTCCACTCATTCCGTACTTCTGATTGCCGTTAAGTCCAACCAGCGGGATTTCATGAGGTATGCGCCCTCCCTCTGCGTTTCCGGCCAGCATGTCGAGGTGAGCGCATGCCATCTCAGAGAGACCACACTCGAGCGCCGCCATGCTCATCCACTCACCATCGCGGCCAAAGAACCATGAGAATTCAGGCATTCCGGCAAAAAATCCATTGCCATGACTGGATTCTGAATAAAGTTCCAGTAGATCATGTTTCGCCCAGAGGAAATATTTATTCGTTTCAAATGACGGAGTGACAAGAACGCAATTTCTTGCGACCGCTGAATGGTAATCAACATTCCTCTCAATATCGACATAGCTGGCCATATCCTCTCCTGTCCCGATGGACAGCAGCAATATGCCGTCGCCGTGGATTGTGACTCTCAGAATATTTTCTTGCAGCTTGGCGTCGAATTTCGCATTAGTGACTTTGAAATTTGTTTCAGTCAATGCACTTCTGATGCTGAAACTATTGCCGGATGTTGAAACAAGTTTGCATTCCTTTTCAATCCTGTTTTCCGGCCACATCGTCCTGTGACTGATTTCCATCTCAAAGACGATGCTTTTCGGAGACGGGAAGAAAAGCGCAATTGCAACCGCCATCTTATCAAATGGTGCAAAGTCGATTCTGGCGAAATCATCATACTCCCTGAAGGTGTGAGACAGCGTACGCACCTGCTTCCTGAATGTGGCTGCGCTGTTCTTTCCAGCCACATATGCACTGAAGGATGAAATATGACCCTCCCCTCCGAACCAGAGGCCCGTTCTGAATCTTCCCGAAGAGGGTGTGTTTATGTTGCCATTCTGCAGTGTAATAAAATGTGCGCGCTTTCCCTTTACAAGCGAGAGGTAATCGCCACGACGATGGCCGGGGCTGTTTTCAACAACCCATACGTCCATCAGCCTCGAATTGTCCTCCTCTGTCAATTTGCTGCATCGTGCGAACTCTTTTCGCAGCTGCAACTCTTCCGTGTTTTCATTCATGGAAATCCATATCCCTCCGTGACATATCCACTTCAGCTCATGGATTTGTGATTCTTGACTGGTGCATCATATCTCGAGCCGTCATGGGCGTTGAAAAGAAATATTCTGTTTTCTCTGACGCTGAAAGAAACGGAACTGCCGTTTTCCATATGGAATAGCCGCTCGGTCTGGGCGTCTCGTATGAGTCTTGCTATCAATTTACCTTCGCCGATGCTTAAATGTACGTTCATTTCAGTTCCGAGCAGTTCCACATATTCCAATGTTGCCCTGAATGGAGCACCTTCCGATACCACAACATCTGTTGGCCGGAAACCAACCAGTGTCTCTTCAGACAGCGCCATGCTGTCTTCAGTCTCCAGTTTTAAGGTATTTTTGCTTCCCCTGACATTCACATCGAACACCCCGTGCCCGACTGCCTTAAAAGTGCAGGGCAAAATGTTCATTGGAGGATTTCCAAGGAAACCTGCTACAAAGCTGTGCCTCGGTTCATCAAACAGCCTGCGCGGCTCGTCAACCTGAATAGCTTTTCCATGATTTAGGACGAGAATCCTGTCACCCAGAGTCATAGCCTCAATCTGGTCGTGCGTGACGTAGACAATACACTTCCCCGTTATCTTCTGAAAACGCTTCATTTCGTCCCTCATTTCATTGCGGAGTTTAGCATCAAGGTTCGAGAGAGGTTCGTCCATCAGAAATGCAGCCGGGTCCCGTACCATTGCCCTGGCCAGTCCTACCCTCTGCGCCTGTCCGCCGGAAAGTTGCCGTGGCTTCTTCTGCAGCATCTCACTGATATGAAGTTTCGAAGAAACATCCATGACGCGCTTTTTGATTTCCTCCTTCGGAATTTTCTTCATCTTCATATTCAGGGCAATGTTGTCGTGAACAGTCATATGCGGGTACAGAGCATAGTTCTGGAAGACCATGGCAATGTTTCTTTCAGAAGGATATA
>DAHXLZ010000315.1 GCA_027365715.1 Methanomassiliicoccales archaeon
CGAACAGGATGATATCAACAATCCATTCCTTCTGCAACTATGTTTTGAGAGAGAATATTGTCGAGGCTGGAATAAACCCCGACTACGAAATTGCCGATGAGTATGACATTGCAGAGGCCGGGGACAGGATTCTGGACAGGATTGCCGGGGATAACATTGAGAAGGACGGCGAGTTACGCCAGTTCATTCGCAAATACGGATACGGCCCAAGGGCGAGAATTGGCAATTCGGGTTTCAAAGGAATGGTTAAAGCAGTGTACAGCTGGATGAGGACCGGGGGATTCAGCATTGATGAAGGATTGACAGCACTCAGGAAGAGAATGGAAGCATATGAAAAGTGGCTGATGCAGCGGGGCGGCGAAATGCAGCAGACTATACAATATGTCAGCGGCCTCAGGAGCTCGGCTGCCCTGATATCTCCGTCTGTCTCCCTGAAGATATCCCTCTTCAGTTTCACCGCAGCCTCATTGGTGAAAGTGATGGCCAGCAGATGGTCATATGGGCTCTCCGGCTTCACCGAAGGTTCAATTTCCTTCAATTTGCTCACATAAGACCTGACGAGTGCAGTGGTCTTACCGCTCCCTGCGCACGCCTTCACTATCACCCTCTTTCCCTGTTCCACAGCATTGAGCACTTCAAGCTGGGAAGGCGTCAGGGATCTATGTTGCGTCCTGTCCATCTGAACCTCCCCAGTTTCTGCAGAATGCCATGTGCCTGCAATTATCACATTCCCCCTTTTCGGGAGTGACCGGAAACTTTCCCTCACGAATATTCTGAGCCGTTTCAACCACCGATTTTCTATACAGCTCAAGCGTCTCCTCCATTTCCTTCTCTGAAAGAACAGAAATCTGTGTGTTTTTCCTCTTTGGAATATCTGGAATGAATCGAACGATCTTGCTCTCCTCGACAAAACCTGCACGGTCGAACTTTCCTCCCGATTTCGGCAGTGAATAATAAAGGGCGCCTGCAATATTGTATCCCATAACGTCCTTCAGGTAGAGCGAGTAAACAGGCAGTTCGAAATTCTTTGGTTTGCCCCATGTCGAATTGAAATGTCTCGATTTCAGAGCATCGGGTCTGGTGAATTTATAATCAAATATCACAACATCGTGTGAACCTGCGTGAAGTGTATCCACCCTGTCTATCTTTCCCCTGAATTCAAACTCACCTATACGCAGGCTGTCGTGGCCGTTGAACCCGAAATTACGCTCAAGCATCACAACCTCGGTTGACAGAGAAGACTGAACACGACGTTCCGATATCAGAAAGTTTTTCAGAACTGAGGCCAGCGTATCCATGCCAATCACTGTGTCCATACCGTTCAGGCACTGCTCACCGTACTCCCTGATGTAACGCTCTCTGACCATTGCATCGACTTCAGCAGAAATAGATTCATCACTTTCTTTTCTGAAGTCATCGAGCTTCCGCCGGGAGAAATACGTCCTCAATATTTCATGTGCATCCGTCCCTCTGGACATGTACCCGAATATCTCCTGCCGTGGATACAGTTTAAGAATCCGCGTGAGAAAGAAGCGGAATGGGCATGCCGAATATTCATTGAGGTCGCTCGGTGAAAAACGGGATGCGGCCTTCTTGCGCGTGGCATTATCTGCAGAAAGATTCCAGGGAAGAGGTACGGAGTTCATCCTCCCGACTGCTTCGAGAAACGAATCCTGCTGCGGTGCATCGGTCATTTTCCAGAGTTCACTGTTTGCCTCCACTGTCAGGAAACCGGCGTCTTCACGAATCCTGTCTGCAATTACATTTTTCAGTTCGGGTTTGCACAGCACCGGCTCATTATCCGCGGGGAAAAAGTGACCGGCAGGTATGCTCCTGTGATCGAGCCATTCGAGTATTTCTGCAGCGTGTATTTTTCCAGCACAGTCGTCGATTACGAACTGAGACGGCAGTATCTTCCTCCCCTCCGCGTCGCAGGTAAGGTAAGACAGTGTGATCTCCGCTGACAGATTTTTGACCCTCCCGTAATAGTAAGTCTCAACAGAGGAGTGACTGGCGGTGCTTCTCCTGGTGGGGAAGCCGGAAAGTGCAATCGCATCTATGACTGCCTGTGTCAGAAACGTTCCCTCTGCCGGGATCGATGGAAAAACGCCTTCGTTCATGCCGAGTATGAAACAGTGGCTGAATCTCCTCAGATAAACAATGCCCACATCTGTGAATAGAACGCCTTTTATGCGTCCTCCGGCTGAAAGAGTTTCGGCTGAGCCGAAACTCTTAATGAATTCGATGAATTCGTTCAATGTTATATCTCCGCCATCCATGGCATCTGTGAGCGGGGCAGAGTAGCCAGTAAGCTCCCGCAGAGAGAGAATGAGTTCGGCAGAATCTGCACGTTCGCGCCGGGGTATCCGTGCGAATGACGCCAGATTGAGCGTTATTTCAATCCACCCTGCAAGCTTATTTTTCAGACCAATCTCAGATCTGAGTTTGAGAATTGATTCAATGAATGAAATATCGATTTCTCGTAACGCTTTCCTGCGATTATGACGAAGGTCGCTGAGCGAATAGCTCCAGTCGTTCAGATATTCGGGCATCAGTTCGGTCAAGGCGGCGATCGATTCCCGCTGTTCCTGCCCGACCGGTGATAAGTCATGCACCAGTAATCTGTACATGTCCATTTTGCTGGAATCCGGTTGAAGACAGCGCAGGAATCTCTCGACAAAATTGAACAGTCTTGCATCTGTGAATCTTCTTTTGCCGCCTCCCTGAACTGAAAGACCGTATTCGGCGAATACTTCCTGCGCGTATTCCTCATAATCCGCAATATTCCTGGAAAGGACCGCAAAGTCAGACTCCTTCAGCCCCAGCTTTGCCATTTCGCTCTTAATCCTTCTTGCGACTTCAGTCAGTTCCCTTCTCCTGTCAGGCGCTCCGAAGAAATTCACGTTTCTGCCGATCGGCGTCGAAGGTTCCGCCGCTTTTGGTTTGCCTTCTATGGCCAACCGCATATTTCCTATTGATTCGAGACGCTCCAGCTCACTGTCCAGGACAATGACAACATCTGCACTTTTCGCAAGCGATTCTATGAACGATGTGACCATGACATCCGAATAAGTGAGAAAGAGGAATACGACCCTCTGAATGCCGCCCGCTCCCGGAAATACCGCATTCTCAGTCGCTCTCGTTATCAGACGCGTCCTGTCATACAGTCCTCTCTTCTCGAGCAGGTCCATCCTTTGCTCAAAGATATCAGAAAACTCATCTATCGCACCGATCTTCCTCCGCACGTTCGCTTCAGAAAATCCGATCCCGGTTCCAGAAACAATTTCGGTAAGCCACTTTCTGCCCCTGGCGAAGAATGGCCTTACAGCGGCATAATCTCTCAGCAGAGGGCCGGAGAAAGACAGAGGCAGCGCTGTCTCGTGCGCTGCCATAGTTCTGAAGACGTCTCGTGCAATAAGTTCTGAAATGCAATCGTCGACAAGCCGTGGGGGCACTCCAGTCGCATTCTGAACAATTGTGGATGCAACGGAATCCAGCGTCATGAACTGCCTGCCATTAATCGCAGGCAGCACATCGAGAAGAATTCTGCGCGCTTCTGCTGCTGAAACTACGTCTGGAAATACATAAACTGTCGGGGAATCAATGGAGCAGTTGCCGGGGTAATCCTGCTTTAGAAACTCGCCCGCGTCCGATAATACAAAGCATATACCGCCCATATGCAACCGATCCCGGTAAATGCCGGCCATTTGATAATAGGTTTCCCTGCTGAATCCGCATATCTTCAGCACATCATCATAATTGTTCTTCCAGGGTGGCCGTTTTCGCACCGTTCTGCCACATTTTAAGTAAGATCGACTCTTTCAGTACTCCGGGCTTGAATACTACAGGTTGATACATGCGGCTAAAGGAAGTGCTATTTTGAAGGAAGAGAGAATGACTCTTAACGGTGTTGATCCTGAACAGCTTTATGAAGATGTGAAGAGACACATTTCATCTGAGGGACTCACGATTATACTCGACGAGGCAAGGAGCGGTTTCTACGATGTCAAGGCGCACAAGACGTCCATACTCAAAGCTGTCATGGGTGCGATCAGAGAAGCGGAAGTGATGATAAGCGGCACATCTGGAAGCTGTGATGTAACGCTCAGGACAGGCGCCTGGGGGCGGGATGTGGCCATTCCAGCGGTGGAAGGTTTCGTCATAATGGGAGTAATCGGAGGTGCGGTTGGCGCAGGCGCCGCATACTACATGGCACATGAATTTGAGAAGAAATTCTGGAACTGGATAAAGGAGGACGCACAGAGAATCAGCAGCGGTGCTGCAAATGCGGGCTCCATCTATACGCCGTCGCTTCTCCCGCACGATCAAAAAGCATACTCAAATATTCCTGCGACGTCGGTTGTCGAGTCGACGAACTTCTGTCTTAAATGTGGCTCAAAGACGGTCACCGGCGCTTCGTTCTGTCAGAGCTGTGGCGCTGCAATTTCGTGATACCTTCCTGCGCACTGACAAACGGGCTTCCTGCCTGCTGGCGGTGATTTTAACCTCTGAGACCATCAGGTGTGCATCGCTTCACCTCTTTCCAGCCTCAGTGCCATGTCAAATGTCTGCTGATCTGCCCTTGCTGTAGGACTGTGGGCGCCAATGTATCTCGCGGCCGCAATAAGCACAAGTCTCTGAGCACCTGGAGACAGCAACTCCTGCTCAAGTATGCCGGATGCAGCCTCTACCATCTGAAAAGTATGAAATTCAGCGTCCTCTCTGACCACACTTTTCGAGAGCGATGAAATGATGGCAGAATTTTTTTCGCCCGAATTGATGCATCTGTCCACTATGGAGACAATAGAACCGGCATCCCTGGAATCCATTGACTCTTCCAGCCTTGCGATGGGTTTGACCATTATTCCTCCGCCTGTTTCTCTGAATTTAATGTCGGCAGGAGGCATGTTCAGAAACCTGTCAAGAAATACCTTCATTGCACCATGGTATATTCCGCGTGCAGTCGTTTCGCCCGAATCCATGAACCGTGAAGATTTCATCACTGCGTTGCAATACGAAAGTGTGTGCAGAACAGTAATCCAGTCACTGAATTCATTCTGCCTGTGGAACATCGCCACCCTTATGGCGGCAGAAAGTGAAAGCGAGAGCGCAACATCGTGCGGCTCCCACCCTTCTGCAAAGGCAGCATCTACCGCATCAAGAACCTCTTGCGGTGTACCTTCCACAATTTTCCATGCAAGCGCCTCCACTTCATGGGCTGATGGTCTGACAGATCGGGCTTGAGTCATTATCAATGGCAGATTCAGCTCGTGGCGGCGTATCAATTCAATCAGATCATCCGGATGCCTCCATGCACCGTCTTCTTCATGGCGTCTCGCATTACAGAGCTGCATCACAAGGGACGGAAGAATATCACCGGCATGATGCCAGCCTGTCAGTTCGAGAAGCTCGAATGACTTATTGAGAAAATCATACACATGGCCGCCGTCGATGAAAACATGATCGGTGCATGATGAAAAGAGCATTTCTGCAACATCCTCCCGTGAAAAATTACGTATTGCAGTAAGAAGAATTCTCTGGCATGCTTCTTCATCCCTCTGCTCCACAAGCAATCTGAACCAGTGCAGAAGCGAGCCGAATGAAAGATTTTCTCCGCTGGAAACTAACGGTTCGAACGAGGGCCTGACAGCCTCGTGGAAGGCGTCTTCTGCAACATGTTTTACTCCTTTGAAAAGCGCTCTGGCCTTCCACTCTTCGTCGAGATACGGCAGCAGGTTGCCCATGCATGTCAAAATCGTCAAACCGGATGCCCACCCCCTGAGCCTGGAGGCGCCCGTTGCAGATGAAATTTCTAACACCCTGACAGCACCCTTTTCCGATCCTCTCAACATCATCTCCCGGAGAATTGACTTTGCCATAACAAGATATATAGAGTGGTCAATGCCCAGTTTCAGCCTTCTGTCTGCGGTAGCCATTCGTTCTTCGGTCAGCACCGGTGCAGATTTGCCGCTGAGCAATACACGTCCACCTTCCGTTCTTGCATGGAATGATTCAACGTCATCGGCGAACAGGTCAAACGTGCATCCGCTGTACAGGTCGAACCTGGCATGATGCCAGTGGCATGTGAGAACGCCATCCTTGACCGTTCCCTTCGACAGCGGATAACCCATATGCGGGCATCTGTTATCGACCGCAAAAATCCGTTCCTGAGCATAAACAAGAGCAATTGTCCTTCCAGAAGCGTTAACAGTTACTATGCCTTTTTTCCTGAGATCATCAAGCGAGCAGACGTCCTCTTCGGCTTCGCGCACCTTCTCACCGGCAGTCTTTGGCATCATTGTGTCGTCCTCGTCTGTAAAAGCTGATGAGACTAAATAATATTTATTGTTTACAAATTTTACTAAAAGTACCTGCAACTGATATTATAACAGACTGCAATCACAATCCCATGCACGGCAGACTCGCTTGCATCCTGATACTGACTTTTGTGCTGGTAACTTCTTCATCTTCCATTGCTGTCTCCGGCAGCACCGGAGCCGCCGGGGCACCAGCAGTCAAAAAGAGTGTGATAGTCTGGATGGGCCTCGAAATTACCGGCGAAAATATCAGTGCGGACCTTCAATCCATTGGCAGTCACAGGGGCGACCTGACCGGTGTGTCATACGAGCACTATCTGCTTGGATCGCAGGGATACCTGGGACCCGTTCTGACAATAACCAATGTCACGGGAAAAATAAAGTCCTTCGGTCTCCAGACATATCCCATGATAATAAGCACCAGTCTTGGTGACATAGAAACTCTAATAGGACACCCTTCTGACTTTATCAGCAAGGCTGTTTCCAAAGCAATAGGTGCAGGGTATACAGGATACAACATTGATTTTGAACCTGCACAAATGGCAAACGCATCAGTCGCCGCCGCATACGCATCATTCCTGACTGGTTTTGCAGATGCGCTGCATCAGCACGGCAAGAAACTCACTGTTGACATAGCAACATGGAATCCAATCTGGAATTTCACGGCGCTTGCAAACACCACTGTGAATACGCTTTACGACATGGGCACTTACGCTTCACCGTCACTTAATTTTGCAGCTGCACTGGGATATGCAAACGACACAATACCTCACTCGAAGCTCGGCGTGGGCCTCATAACCGTAAATGTCAACAATGGCGCCGTTCTGCAGAATTATTCAGTTTCGGCCAGATTTATCGCCCTGGAATCTTATGGTGTGCTCAAGATCGCAGTCTGGGACATGCCTCTTGCCTCTTACTGGTGGCCTTACCTCCATCAGTTCATCGGGACCGGCAGCGTGTCGGCGAACAACAACCTCACTGACGCGTACGCGGCTGCAGTTGCTGCAGCTTCGGCCGTGACTGCCGTTACAGTTTTCTACACAATGCGGAAAAGAAGTGGAAAGGTGAGATAGGCTTCTGTGTTGCAATGCTACGGGTCGCTGCGACAGGCAGTATGCCCGCCGACGACTGTGTTCGTGGGAATGGCATCATGCGACTGTGACCCTGGCAAGTGTGAGCAGCCCCGCTATCTCCAGTATGTTAACCACCATCAGCGGAATCGCGACGTCGGACCCATAACGAGCTGACAGATATGCATACGTGAACAGGAGGGCGACGTTCTGAGCACCGAACATCATACCCAGTCCAGTCAGTGATAGAGTGAATGAATTACGCCGTTTCCTGTACACCCCCAGATAGATAACCACAACAACGAGCGAGAGCGCAAAGCCAGCCACAGCCAGCACCTCATCTGTTATCCAGTACAGACCTGTCACGTTACCCCACTCCCGCCATCCTTTGACGCCGTGGAAAACAACTCTCTGTGTTCCTCGGCGAACGTTGATACGAAATAAACTGCTCCGTATTCGCCGCCTGTCTTTGTGACCATTTCATTCTCCAGCAGTATTCGCAGATGGTATTCTACTGTCTTGTAATCCATTGATACAACCTTCGAAAGCTGATGCGTATTCTGGGGCCTCAGAAGCAGGGCAGCAAGTATCTTCTTTCTGGCAGTGCCTCCTCTTGAACCTTCCAGGAGCCACCACATGACCCTTGTCCTGCCATCCATCCTCATTCCGCAGGCAACCTCGTCCCATAAACACAACTCACCTGATAAAGCAGTTTCTGTTCCTGGAAGGGATTTACGGCATCAGAAATTGGATGCCGTTACCTGAAAGATTTCGTTGGCAATGTAGTATGTTGAACTCGCCGGATTGATGAGATAGGTGAGTGAGTAGTTTACAGTCAGCACCTTGGTTATGTTTCCTGACGCTGATGTATTGTTGACCACAAACTGAACGACAGTTGTTACGGTTCCACCCACGGCTGTCAGAGAGACAGCGGGTTGTGATTCAGCATAGAACCAGACGGCGCTCCAGGCCTTAAAGAACTTCGACCATGTGACGGATATGTTGCCGGATCCATTGTAAACTCCGTTTAGCGGGCCCCCAATCCAGTGAAGCACGGATGTGCTGCTGTACTGCTGCATCACGAGCGGCAGGCTTTCTATAGCTATGCTGTTCCAGTGGGTAAATGCGAGAGAGAGCATGTATGAAGTCTGATTGATGAATACCTGCTGCCCTATTATGTGCCAAGTCTCATTGTAAATCTTCCAGCCTCCGCTTGTTGCCATCAGATTGAGAGTGTAGGAAACGTTCAATGCCTGAAGATTTGTCGGATTGGCAGACGGTATCAGAGGAAATTGTACGGTTGCTGTAACCTGCGCGACGTTACCGTTTACAGTGACTGAAGGAGGTGCTTCAGCATAGAACCAGACAGCATTCCAGAGGCCAAAAAACTTGTTCCACGTGTTCAGTATAGATGTAACACCGGAATAAGTGCCTGTGAGCGGGCCGCCGATCCAGTGCAGTGTTGCGTTGGAAAGGTACTGTGGCCCAAGCAGCGATGAATTCTCTATCGCGATTGCATTCCAGTGGCTGTACGCAACGGAGAGAGCGTATGCAGACTGAAGAGTCATGTCCTGATGGCCCGCTAACTTCCAGATTTCGCTGTTTATCGACCAGTGGCCGTTCGAGTAAGTGAACTGAAGGGTGTATGATACAATGACTGATGATATGTCCAGTGGATTCGATGCGGACGTTATTGTAAACTGAATGGTTTCGTTTACATAAGCTGAATCTGCGATTGTCTTAATTGATAGAGGGGAGACTCCAGACCACCAGGCCGCGCCAGCCGAGTGGAAAAATTTCAGCCACACGGATGATATGTTCGCGCTCCCGCTGTATGTGCCGTTGCAGCCGAAACAGAGGTTTTTCCGACACCCCCCTTTCCCGTGTAAACAAGAATGCGCAAAGGCCCACTTCAATCACGCAGTGCACCCGGTAGTCTATAATGTTTTCCGGCAATTCCATGCAACTTCATATGCAACCGTCCGGGCTTCAGACATCAATTACAAAATGGTGTTTAACCGGCAACTCTACTAAATACTTAAATTACAGACGGGATTTGACACTGTCCTTGAAGAAGATCGCTCATTCGGTGTATCCACAAGACGGGCGCAGACTTCCGAAGTTTGCATATTTCGCTGTTACCCTTTCCATGATGACCATTGCTGCCCGTGCAACCAATAATATGGTGATGACCACGGTTTCCCCATTTGCCAAACATTCACTGGGATTCAGCAATACTCTAGTCGGCATTCTCGCTGCATCTTCTTTCCTGGCAACTTTCGCTGCAACATCATATCTTAACCCAAGGCTTGTCGGAAAATGGCGGAGGAATGCATTTATTATCTCTAATGGTGCCATAGCACTCACTCTTCCTCTCTTCTATTTCTCCACATCCACTACAATCTGGCTCATTGCCGCTTTTGCGGGCTTTGCGAGCGGAATCGTTATGCCCAATCTCATTACTGCCGCATCATCTGCAAAAGATTTGAAATCGACTGAGAGACTTCTGGCACTCTACACCACCAGCCTCAGTGCGAGTCTTATCATCGGACCATTCATAGAAACACGACTGCTCAGTTTCGTAGATTACAGAACTGTTTTTCTTCTCTTCGATTTTCTCGCAATAGCGGGTTTCTTCCTTTCCATGGGTGTGGATTTCCCTGAAGTCAGGTCGGAATCACACGGCAAGGCGGCATTGAACAGCAGCGGTTTCATATCGTCTCTTCTGTCGAACTCGACTTACAGTGTTCCGTTTGCAGCCATTACGACATTCCTTGCAATATATGCAACAGAAAAGTTCGATGTTCCGAGCAATGTGGCATTTCTGTCTTTCATACCATTCTTCACAATTTCGTTCATAACGCGACTTGCTTTAGCGATTGTTCCGCTGAGATCTCTCAAACTGTTCTTTCTTATCTCCGTCATGGTGACACTCGCTGGTCTTGTCGGAATGGCGTTTTCTCCTTCATTCGCTGTATTTCTCATCGTCATGGCGCTACTCGGCCTTCCTCACGGTTCCATTTACCCCATGTCGACAATCATGATTGCTCGTGGTACAAAGAGGGAAGAGAGGAGTGCCGTAAATTCCTACTTTCTTGCGTTCAATAACATTCTTTTCGCGGTGGTGCCATTCATCGTTGGCGCTTTATCTGCGATCATCGGGCTGAGCGGCGTCTTTCTGCTTCTCACAGTACCAGTCACACTTTCGGCAGTCTTATTTCTCGTCAAGTTTCGAAGGGATCCCGTTTTCACCGGCGATACGCAGCAAACTTTGATTTAACCCTGTGAGAGGGAAATCCCACCGCTGAAGCATATGGGATTTCCCGCTCGCTATTATAATCATAGTTGTCAGTGTCTTCTTCGCAGTCACCTTCTGTACTTGCTCCATGTGCTCCGTGGAGGCAGGAGTCAAGGTCAAACGTAGTGGCCATAAGCATAACCAAGTGCTGCAAGAGGAACGCTTCACTGTCATGCTGTAAGTCTCCAGATTTGGTATGAATTTGGCAATTCACTCATATACTCAGATGTGCGAATGAGGTATCATGACAGATAAATCGGGCAGCATGCCACCGAAGAGAATCTGGAAATCAGCGGCCGTTGCATTCATCGCTCTCAGCATAGTACTGGCGGGCGCACTTGCATTTGAATATTCCGGCTACTCCAGCCTCAGTTCGAAATACAAGAGCCTGGAGGCCGCGTACAGCTCAGAAGTGAGCAGTTACAACACTTTGCAGAGCACGACCGCATCAAAGATAAGCCAGCTGAACAGTTCTTCAAACAGCTATGGTATTATGGCACTCGCATATTCACACTGGAATGCAATCGCATCTCTGAATGTCACCGCAACAGCTGCTGACTACTCATCAGGAGCAGTCCTCTACTGGGTGGGTGGTGCGCTGAACGGCACATACAGCGGGAGCGCGAACATATCATCCGTGTGGCTGAAATTTTTCCACTCGGCTGGCGCGGCCTGGTGGTCTGGAGTCTCCCCTCTATCAATTAAGACAATCGCAGATTCAGCTTATGTAAACGAAA
>DAHXLZ010000322.1 GCA_027365715.1 Methanomassiliicoccales archaeon
CCCATTACGCGTTCAAGTTCTTCTTTCACAAGTCTTTTTATTGCCGAATCCAATCTTGTTTCGATATCCTCCATGACATTACCCTCCTCAGGGTGTCGTGGAGGTATCCTTTGCCTCTACACAAGATTTTGTACACTATCGAATTGTTGGCGACATCCAAGATAAAATCGTAAGGTTCACAGCAATACTGCGGCTTTTCCGGCCATCTCACTTTTGTATCCGTGCCTTTTGGGTCCGTCATGACTCGCGTCTTCCTCTGTTCCACGATCAGTTTGGCTATGTTTTTTCCGCGGCCAGAGATATTATTGACCATACTCAATTGAGCAACGCTGAAATTGAGGAATTCAAACGATTTTATGCGCAATACGCATCCGCTCTCAGTCGCCACACGATTATTGATCGTGCGACTCGGAGGTATAATGAATCATATGACAGAGTAAAACCCGATGACGAACTTCTTGACTTGCTGATCGCAGTAGAAATCCTACTTATGAAATCTAGAACGGATACAGGTGAGATCAGACACAAAACTTCAACCAGAATGGCTAAATTACTGGAAGGCGAATATGAAAGAAGAAAATCAGTCTTCAACGACATGAGGGAAAGCTATGATCTGCGCAGTACTATTGTGCACTCTGGAAACTCAGGCAATTCTACAAAACACGTGGAGAAAACCAGGGATTATGTTGCGAGGTCTATCATCTCGATGCTGAACAGATTGAGCGGTGCTTCACATGAAGAAATAATAGATCGCCTTGATTTAGACCATTGAGCACCAACTATGCAGTTTTTAGGGAATAAGTAGCCTGAATCCCAGTTCCTGCGGACGTCTTCGGGATCTCCGATAGCATCCAATAGAAAACGCCGGCGAATTCTTTACACCTTCCTGCGCTTCAGTGGGAGGCAGGGACAGGAGACACAGAAGAAAGAGGTTGTTGTGGCATCTCCGGAAGTCCTTGTCTTAGTTTTGAAACACGCCACTAGGTATCTCCATCGCGCGTGTGGTGTCAATCTTGATGATGCGCGCGTGCGCGTATTGGCTCCTGTCGCACAAAGGTAGAGGCTGTCCGCAAGACGTACGTCTCCGGAATATTCGCCCTTTCCCTGCGTAAATCGATAAGCTTCATGTCTCGGAAGGTTTTGGCCAACCCATTTTTCCTTTTTCTCGATGCCTGTCTGCCTTTCCTTGCTTATTCCCTTGAGCCTTGTTGCAGCGCCCGACTCCTTTTTCGTCAATGTTGCCCCTCCTGCCTATTTCATTTCCCGCTTTTAATTTGGCACAGTGATGAATTGCCCGCTATCCCAGTGATAGCGTCACAGGACGATTGAACACAGACAGCGCGGCTTCATGCGTTCAGCCCCAGAACACATCGGTTCGTCATGTTCAATATTTGGGTTCATGGAGGAGTCATTACTCATCCACGCCAAGCACTTTTGCCTCTCCCCTCAGCTCGCTCTCGATCCTTTCAAGTGACTTGTTTCGTGTTTCGTGTGCCGTCACGATGACAAGGACCAGCGCAACAAATGCGAGTACTGCTGCGAATGCATAGACGTAGACGTAATCGACTGCAATGTATAATCCGAACAGCAGCGGTCCGTAGACTCCTCCGAACCTGTTGACACCCTGAACCACACCGGTTCCCATCGCTCTCGACTGTGTGGGGAACAGTTCTGTTGAATATGTTGCAAGTGCAGAAAATGCCAAAGTTGCAACAAGATTGTATCCACCAGTGAAGGCTATCAGCGTCAGCGCATCCCTGGTTGAAAGGGAGAACGATATTCCACCAAGAGTGATAGCCATGAGAGTGTAGGCAAGCATGAGCCACGTTCTTCTCTTGAATAGGTGCAGCCCTGCCGATGTAACGATCGGCCCTATCGGGCTCAGAAGGCCCAGCAACGCAGACAATGCCAGTGCTTCCGGAAGTGTGAATATCTTTGCGTACGTCGCCCAGACTGCAATAGCGAAGCCGCCGAGGCCGAATATGGCTGTTCCGTGACAGATTGCGATGAGGTATGCTCCGAATGTGCTCTTTATGTATCCCCTCTTGAATATGTCAGTCCACCTGACTTTCGTAGCATCCGTTATGCCTTTAGGAGGCGGGTTTCTGATCGTCGTTTCCATTGTCTGCGGATCCACCACCTTCCTAGCTAGCTTTTCTGCCTTTCCCAGCTTGCCTTTCCTGAGGAGAAAGCGTATGGACTCTGGAAGTAGTGCAAATGAGACTGCTGCAAGCATCAAGCCCATTATCCCGCCAAAGAGAAAGACGCCCCTGAAGGACAGGGACGGAATAGTGAGAAGTGCTATGTATGGTGCCACAGGGATAGAGATGACCGAGAAGACAACCGCGAACGGGACGAGGACTCCTCTTCTTCTGGCCGGAACAAATTCTGTAACATAAGTGAGAATGATCGGTGTGATCGCCCCGGCACCAAAACCGTCAACGATCCTTCCCAGGAGCAGCATGCTGTAGTTTGAAGCATAGGCAGAGACAAGGGAGCCAATAGCGTATATGAGAGTCGACAGGACAAACAGATACCTTCTTCCGACGTAATCAGAAATTGTGCCGCTAAGTATTGCGCCGATGACAGCACCGACCCCTGCCATTGTGATTATGAGTCCGGTTGTCACGCCTGTCAGATGATAGGTTTTTATCAGCACTGGCAGAACGCTGCTTATCGAACCCACAGAATAGAGTTCTATGAAGTAACTGATAGATGCAATCAGGAACACGATCAGCATACGTGCTGTCATCTTCGAATCGTCAAGCGCCTTCACTATAACGGCTGAGCTAACCATTTTTCCTGCCCCCTTGGAAAATTGACTTTCTCCATGGCTGTAATAATATATTATCTTTCTCATTGATGCCCAGTAGTCCCGCATAGAGAAATTATTGCACTGGCACAGTTTCTTGATGTGAGAATGAATTCCGTTGTTTGGAGGCAATGGGATGCACTCTACTGAGAATGTAAACGAAAGAAAGCTTCAGGATTTTGTGCTCAAGCGGTTTGAACGCCATTTTCAGCTGCCTGTAGGCAATTCGGACTATCCTACTGGCGCCTATCTGGCAGTGCTCGTCCTGACTGCCATGGCACACAGGTTCGTAAACGGCTTTGCCGAAACAATAAGGAGGACATGGCTCCTCCCCGCTCCCTCCGGCGACACAATCAGGCTCAGACTGAACAAGATGCGCATCGGCAATGTGAAAAGACAGATGCTGGAAATAAACAGTGATGTTCTCTCAAAGGCAGTGAGGATGCGCATGTTCATGCATCCCGCGACATGCGCCATCGACTGCAACAACAGGTAGTACTGCGGGAAGAGAAATTCGAAGCTCGTCGTAGGCGGCAATAATAAGAACGGTACATCATGGTTCTACAGGATTGCAACACTCTGTGTTGTGGAGAAGTGCATTATGTCCGAGATTGCGGCAACGGAGTACGGCGCATTCTCGAACTTGCCGAAGGTAGTGAGAAGGCTGCTTGATGGATCGTCGAAGTATGTGTGCATAAGGCATCTGCTGATAGACAGGGCGTTCTCGATAGTGGAAATCAGGTACATGCTGACAGGCATGGGTGTCAGCTACCTGATGCCTGTGAAGAAGGATGACAGAATAGAGCGCGAGGCGGAGGCAGCACATGACCTGCGTTTCAGGCATGTGGAATGGACGACGTCATACGGGCGCACGACAGACACAACGACGTCCATCGTCATAGACGGCAGTGAAGTGGTGCCGAAGAAAGGTAAACAGGACATGGAACAGGCATTCTGGCTATATGACACGAACATGCCGGTGACAGACGGCAATATCGTCGACATCTGCCTTTACTACGACGCACGCTGGGGATAGAGACTGGTTTCAGGATAGATGATCACGAATTCACAGGCATGACAACATCCAGCAGCGACAGCATCCGCATCTTCTATCTCCTACCATCTGTCATCCTCAGGAACATATGGGCGCTCCTGAATGCTGTGCAGACAGAGTAGGGCTGAACGGGACGAAAGCATACGAATTTGCCGAAGAGCTGAAGAAGGAGGTATTAACGGCATACGGATCTCCCTGACATGCCATTCACAGCGATACGTGAAACGGTTCATGACGGTATAATGCAGAAAATAGACGGCTGAGCTCCGTTGCATGACGCAACCGTTCATCCCATGCTTCACATCATTCATGCTGAAACACATTCAGGCAAATGTCAAAACAAGGGCGGCGTCAGGCACAGCGCTGCTGTCGCACCTGAATGCGGGACCACTGTATCCAGAAAGAAAGCTTTTGTTCTTATGTGATCGTTACATATTAGGAGGCACCTTAACACCATGTTTATAATCATAACTTCATATATATGAGGAGAGTGAGCGAGGAAGAGATTGCGCTCTATGGAACTGTTTACAATAATTCCAACAGAGTAGAGGAATCTATCCATTCAATAGAGAAGGCGCTCTCGAGCACCGGAATCAGATCTTCTGTGAACATAGTGGACAATTTTTCTGATGATGGAACATATGAATTGCTCCTGAAGCTGTCTGATGAATATAGAAATATAAACATTGTGAGAAAGAAATGCAACAGAGGCGAGGGGCGGAATTTGGCCCTCAATCTGTGCCCCAGTGGTTCCATGGTTACGTATGTTGACCTGGACTCTGCATATAACGAATGCTTTGCAATTTTACTTTCAAATGGTATCGATTTTGTGAAGAAAGGAATGCTTGTTATTGCACAGAAATTCATCTATGGTTACAGGGACAGATTTATCGATATCGGCGGCTGGAAGTCCTTGAATTACAGTGAAGATTTAGAGTTCTTTGTTAGAGCGACGAGGCCAATACCTTATGTTGCCATTCCGGTTTTGATATCTGAGGACGAGGCTGTTCAAGGCGAGAGAGAAAGAAGATATGAAAGGGGAATGCGTTTCTATCTCAGGAAATTGAGATGTGATATTGATAAAGTTCGTGGCAGCGGAATGGGTTTGAGGTACACCATATCCTACTATGGCAATGGAAAGAATATGCTCAGCTCCTTATTAAAGAAGGCTGCTTCGGTTTGCATGTATATCTATGCGCGGGCGAGGGGCATTTACTTTTACGGCGATGTCCATAACATAGAACTGTACAATCGCCTTTTTCTCGAAGGATTGTTACTTCCAGATGAAATTGGCTTGCCTAAAACTACACCACTTGTATTTGCAATTTCAATCAAGGATGAGATGATTCGAAAGCTTCAAAGCAAAGGCATCGCTTGCTCTATTAGTGAAATAGAAAGGCTACATGTCGTCACCGCAACACCCACGGCGTCTGATCTGCCGTAAATTGTTGATATCCCACTTGTTCAATTTTTTAAAACGGAATATAGTTTTTAATAACAACGTTATACTCACCATACTGTCTGAGAAAGAATCTTAGCCATGAAGCAGAGTTACAGGGTGGGCGTGCTGTGCCGTCCTTCAGACTGTCCTACGTTTGTTAAGTGTCATGGAATGGATCCTGATATTTTGAATCACTTTGCCGGATAAAGAATTGATGGTTCCACCTCCTTGCCGTGTTCTCTCATCCACTTTCTGCAGAACTCGTTCGGTGTCATGCAGTTCAGTGCAGAGTGTGGTCTGACGTTGTTGCAGTCGCAGAATGCCTTCTCTA
>DAHXLZ010000331.1 GCA_027365715.1 Methanomassiliicoccales archaeon
ACGAGCAACAGGAATTACAGGGGCAGGATGGGAGCCGATGATGCTTTCATTTACCTTTCTTCACCAGCCGTTGCGGCCGCAACTGCCATAGAAGGAAGAATAACAGATCCAAGAAAATACCTGGGTGATGACACTTGAAACTGAAAGGTACAGTGGTGAGAAAGTTCGGAAACGACATTAACACGGATTTCATCATACCTGCACATCTGCTTCAGGAAAGCTGGGAAGGCAGCTTCTTCGCAGAGCACGCATTCGAAAAATATGATCCGGGCTTTGCGCTCGAGTGCAGGAAGAGCACAAGTAACATCGTCGTTGCAGGAGAAAATTTCGGCTGCGGCAGTTCGAGAGAGCAGGCCGTTTACGCGCTTAAATTCAACAGCGTAACTGCAGTCATTGCCCTGTCATTTCCGGACATATTCTACAGAAATGCAATGAACAACGGTCTTCCTCTTCTGAGAGCCGTGAGCGTGGCTGGAATCAGCAGAGGGCAGAACATTAGCATTGATCTGGACAGAATGGCGCTGTTTTCCGATTCTGGAGATGAAATTTCAGCATTGCTCGCAGATGCGGAAGAGCTCGAAACAATTAAACGCGGCGGAAACCTCGGACTGGCGAGGAAAAGGCTCAAAGCGAGAATTTCCTAATAAGGGCGGAGAAAGACTTGTCGTACACTATTGCAACCATAGAGGGGGACGGAATCGGTCCCGAGGTGATGAATGCCGCTTACTCTGTGCTGGACGCGGTATCCGGGAAATTCGGAATTGAGCTTAATCTGGAAAATGCGGACGCAGGGGATCGCGTTAAACAGAAAACCGGGACTGCATTACCCGAACGATCTGTGGAAACCATCCGGTCATCAGATGCATGTCTCAAGGCACCTGTAGGCAACTGTGCTGCAGAGGTTATAGTGAAATTGCGGCAGGTGCTGGACCTGTATGCAAACATAAGGCCTGCCAGAAATTTGCCCGGAGTGCAATCGATCGCGAATGATGTGGATCTGATTGTTGTGAGGGAAAACACTGAAGACCTTTACAGAGGGATGGAATTTGAGTTCGACGGCGGTGCAGTTGCACTCAGGCTAATTACAGGAAAGGCAACAGCAAGAGTGGCCGGGTATGCTTCAAGGCTCGCTGCCGGAAGGAATAGAGGAAAGCGGGTTACGTGCGTGCACAAATCAAATGTACTCAGGATAACAGACGGACTGTTCTCGAGAACATGCAGGGAAACGGTTGCAAAGCATGACGGTGTGCACTATGATGAAATGCTGGTTGATGCTGCGGCTATGAACCTTATCAGGGAGCCGTCGTCGTTTGATGTCATAGTTACATCGAATCTCTACGGCGACATACTTTCGGATGAAGCGGCTCAGGTGGCCGGTGGCCTTGGATTCGCCCCTTCAGCGAACATAGGGGAAAATCATGCAATTTTTGAGCCTGTTCATGGTTCTGCGTTCGACATAGCCGGACGCGATGAGGCAAATCCGGTCGCCCTCATACTGTCCGCCGCCATGATGCTGAGGCATCTTGCCCTGAAAAGGAAAGCGGGTGAATGTTCCAGCGCTGCCACTTCGATTGAAAGTGCTGTTTACCGCCTGCTTTCAAACGGAGTCAAGACTCGTGATGCGGGTGGAACCTGCACTACATCGGAGTTTGGAAAGGCGGTGGCGAAAACCATCCTTGACGCATCTGCCGGAGCCTAGGCGCCGTACTTTTCATTCCTGTCTGCATATCCCTTCAGAATTGGCATAAGATCCAGGCCCCTCAGCCATGAAAGCGAACCGCGCGAAGAGCTGATTTCATCGAAAGAGTTAATTCCGTCGGAGCGCAAACCATTTGAGTAAACAATCAGCGGCACAGGATCGCACGTGTGCTCCCTGGCGGAAACCGGTGTCGAATGATCGCCTGTCATAGCAAACACAATCTCATTACCGGCACCTGCCATAATTTCACCCACCATCACATCCACCTTCTGCAGAATATCAACCTTGCCGTGCGCGTTGCCGTCGTGACCCGCTATATCGGTTGGTTTGACATGCAGAAGAACGAAATCCTTTTCCTTCAGCATGGAAAGCGCAGCCCTCCCCTTGGCACTCAAATCCGTATCCATTCCCGCTGTAGCGCCCGGAGGCGTGACCACATCTCCTCCCAGCGCAGTGCACAACCCCTTTATCAGGCCCTCCGCAGCCACTGCACCAAATGAGAGGGCGTGCTTTACGGAAAAAGGCTCTATGGATGGAAAAATGCCGCCGCTCCTGGACAGAACTGCGTTTGCGGGCGGCAGACCGCGACTGATTCTCTCTGCATTGACCTCGGAATCGGAAAAGGCCGCACAGGCCCTTTTTGTGAATTCGTTGAGGATTGCTGCGGTTTTCACAGAAGCGTCGTCCTTTGCCACCGACTCCAGCACCTGCATTCCTGTGCTGCCGGGGTCAGTGTCACTCACATTTGAACCCAGTCCTTTTCCGCCAATAACAAGAACACACCTGTGCTCTGTGCTCTCCTTGAAGCGAACCGCTGTTCCATTTATCTGCATCTCAGAAACAAGGGACGCGAGTTTTGCCGTCTCCGGCTCCTTGATTCTGCCTGCCCTTCTGTCAATGATGACACCTTTAGAATCAACAGTTGCAAAGTTGCACCTGAAAGCAATATCACCGTGTGAGAGTTTCATTCCGGCTCCCAGTGCCTCGAACGGCCCCCTTCCTGTGTAGAAGCCATGCGGATCATATCCCAGAAGAGAAAGGTGAGATGTGTCACTTCCCGGGACGACACCCGGCGATATGGTGTAAATGAGCCCGTGCATCGCCCTCCTGGCAAGTGTATCAATGTTCGGTTTCACAGCAGCCTGGAGTGGTGTTTTTCCGCTTAATTCAGGTGATGGTCTGTCGCCAAGACCGTCACACACTATCAGCAATATTTTCCTCTTCACAAAATCACCTCAATGTTGAATGGCGCTCCCATGCCTCGGAAGGAAGACGATCATACACATTCACGTTTCCTTCTTTACCTTTTCTACCGGACAATATCTTCCTTATTTGAGAAACGTTAAGCTCCCAGTAATAGATACGCCACATCCGACCTGTAGGTATCATGGTTTCCTCCCAGTCACTCGACAATATGCCTGCATCATGAAGTGTGTAAAACACCTTCCTGTCTTCCGGATCCAGTGAATTGTCAATTACCTGAAGCTCGAAGCCGAAATATGACAAAACCATGTTTGCTATGCTGCTGGCCTCTGCCGGATTCATCCCCATTCTTATCCATATAGCGGCCGACAGTGTTTCAGCGTCCACCAGATCATATTGTTTCGATGCCACAGCACGCACACCGTCATCTGTTTGGTGCCAATAGAGCGAACTTGGAATTAAACCTAACTCAACCTGAAAGAATCTGTGGTTTCATTCAATATTCACTTTAAGTTGATTGATGGGGCAAGTGTCTATTTCCACGATTGGATTCCAGCACCCTGCCAGGATGAGCACACCATATTTTGCGAATTTTCCAGGAGACAGTTGCTCGTGTTCGAGTTGAACCCCGTTGGCCAGCTATTACACACGCCATCGGATGACAAAGATGAAGTTGCTGAAAATAATTGGGCACTCAGTCATTCAACCCGAACATGTGATGGAAATGGAAGTGGTGTAACGTGAGTTCAGAACAGATCATCAGGGGTAAGATAGGAGACATATCGTGCTGGGGTATCTGTCACCCCACTGAAGATCCTGCGAAGATAGAGACAGCCATGTGCAATATTCTCGGAATGGATGCCACATTCGAACGCACTGAATCCGATTCGCATTTCGACCAGAAAATGATACTTATAACCGGACACGTTAAGGGTAATTCATCACTAGCACATATTCTGTCCAGAATGTCGGCAGATGATCGGCGTGACCTTCTGGCGCAGCTTGAGGAAAGGCTCGACGATTCTAACAGACTGCACGCAAGGTTCGACAAACAGTCCGCGTTCGCCGGCTTTCCAAGACTATACACATCCACCGATCCCTCCTTAAGGAAACAAAAGGATTCCGTTGACCTGGAAATACGATTCACGACTTATCCCGGAAGAAGGGAAGCGGCAATAAGCTTCATCCGCAGATTCATCATCGGGGAGATCGAAAAGCAGGGGTAGCCTAGCTTGGCCAAAGGCGCAAGGCTTAGGACCTTGTCCAGCAGTGGTTCGCCGGTTCAAATCCGGCCCCCTGCACCATGACATTTACATGAAGCATAAGTGGAGTCCTGACTTCCAGTTGTTTTTCCGAGAGGCGCACATACAATGGAACTTATGGAATCACTTCGCATGGCGTCTGACCGGTTCTCAGCTCACGAAGAGCCTTGGAGATGTTCCACAGGAGTGCTAATTTTCAGGAGATATGGTTTTCTTCATCACCCTGCCAAGTTCCCGTGTTACAGGGTTCTCCGAAACCAGCAGTTTTTCTGCCACGTTGAGTCTGCTCTGACGTGACTTATTCTGGTTCAGTTTGATGGCGCCCTCAAGCCTTTCGACTATTATCTGGAAGCCCACGATTTTCCTCAGCTGGCTCAGGAAAGGCTCCTCCTTAAGATGGCCTGTGATGTTTGCATCGCTGCGGTAGAAGTCAAGCAGGCTGGAGACAATTTCCCTGGTCTTTTCAGCATCCAGCAATTTTACCTTGCCGGTTACATGAACTGCAATGTAATTCCAGGTCGGCACCTGGTTTATCTCAACGTACCATGACGGAGAGACATACGCATGAGGGCCCTGAAAAACAACCACCACTTTCTGTGATTCAAGATCTTCCCATTGAGGATTTGCCCTTGACATATGACCAAACAGGAGGTCATTTCCCCCAGCCTCTTCAGAATAAATGAATGGCGTATGCGTTGCCAATGGCACGTCGCCATGTTTCGAAAACATGATTCCGAAGGAATTTCGTCTTATAAAATCGACCTTGGCCTGTTTTCCCTCCATCAGGTACTGCTTCGGAATGTACACAAAACCTTAAGTCGGGACCACACTGAAAATACTTTGCCAGAAAAATTAATTGTCTCCCCTTATGCATGACAACAGGGGGAGACAGTTGCGTTTTGCGCTCACTGGAAGTTGAAGAACGGACCCTCAACGCTGAACAGTGATGCCTGCATGAATGCAGACTCTGCACCGGTAACAGCGTGTCCAGCAACAGGTTCCATCGTTGAATCGTTCATGCTCTGCAGGTCAAATCTTATCTCCTCGGCTATGTCGGAGTTGAGGTAGCTTGCAATCTGATCTGTGATGTGCTGACAAACGGCGGTGATTATCTTCGATATCCCAGTCTGGATGAGTCTGAAACCCTCTTCGAGCGTAAGGTCTTCTGAAATTTCGGTGAGCTTGTTGTTATCTATGACAATTACTGCATCAGACAGAGCCTTGAGCTCTTCGAGTGTTGACTCAGAGTGTGGTCTCATTTCCTCTGCGAACGGCTGAATGCCTACTGAAAGCACAGTGAGATTCATTTCCTTAGCTATTCTGGAAACAACTGGCGCCACTCTGGAACCGAATGCTCCACCCAGACCCACGACAACGAATACGATATCAGAATTCGACAGACTGGATCTAATTGAATCTCCATAAAGCTCTTCAACAGAATCTGTATCTTCCGGTCTGATTAACATGGCAGAACTGCATGAAATTGAGCTTAGCCTGTCCTGATTATCATTCAAGGCTATGGTTTCTATACCCGGGTGGTCCCAGTACAGTCCTTCAACTACATTATTGCCCGCACCTCCGCAGCCAACAACGCAGACCTTAGGTTCTCCGATTCCGCCCACAATGGACACATCCATTCCTTCCTGGATGAACTCTCCGAATTCAGACATTTGTCTCCTCCTTTTTTTATCCGAAATATCCCGAAGGTGCCCATTGTTTAGGTACTGTTCGTGCATCCCATCCCTTCTGACAGCCGCTAAACTTTTTCCCTTTCACTGCTCGCGGTCGACTTGCACCATCTTTTCCCTGGAGTCGCAAATGGATTCCATGGCTTTCTCGAGCCTGTTCTGCCTGTTTATGGTATACGTTTTCATGATGTAACTTATTGCATCACTTACGGATACGAAGTATCCGCCTTTCACCATCTGCCCGAGCAAATCCATTTCAGCCGGAGCGAGGATAACCTTCACCTCTCCGCCGCATTCTTGATTTTCCTGTGAGCCGTCCTGCTCATTCTCTCCGTTCTCCTCGGAGATGAATCGCCGGATAGACTCTCTGGCGAGATGTGACCTGCTGGCGAAGTCCGGGTGCGTGTCGAGGAATTCGTCTATGGTCCTTATCTCGTTGTCATCAAGGCGCAGAGATATCCGATTGTCCGCCATTATGCTATACTCCTTCGGGTATTTGCAGGAGAAGGCTAATCAGTACATTATATATAATAATTTCGACTCTTGTCGTACGATGTATGACGAAATGTCAGCCAGCACTGTGTGTCTGGTCACAACATTGCACCGGGACCCGACTGTCGCGGCACCACCATACACACATTTCACTCATAATGGGGTCGCCCATCGTAAATTCTCAGGCAAACGATCCTTGTTCTTGATTGTGGTGGAACCACCGACATCGTGGAATAATCACCGTCTATCTGCCTCTCCTGAACTTCAGTTTGCCTGAAAGCAGTAAAGTCATGAACACCGCCACAGAAGCGATGATTGCACCTGTTGTGACAGCCATAAACAAAAAAGTCGGCGCATTCTTCCCGCTGACAGTCACGGGTTGTTTCGTTACATTGTTAACGTACACATAACCGACATACTTTGCGACGGTGTGATGTGAGTACCGCACCGTAAGTACGATTTGATGCGGGCCATCGTGCACATAGCTGTGCTTTACATATTTACCGTAGGAAATTGATTGAGGACCAAAATACCACGAATAATTATCCACATTTGTTATGTTGCCGTTAATCATTGCAGTGAAGTAAACCGTCCCATTGTGGTGAATTTCGTTGAAGCTGACTACATCCCTGTTTCGAAATGACAGGACGTTACCGGCAGAGTTTCCCAGCGTCAACGCAGCTCCGTTATACGATGCTTCAGAAAGATAGCCGGTGCTTCCCTGCAGGACAGTGTAGTTCCACAGCAGATTACCGGCGCCTGAAAGCACCATGATGTCCGAATTAACGCCGTCTACCGGCACCACGATGTAACTGCCGAAGGCTGAAGGAGAAGGGCAGCTGTATTCCACATTAACGGCGTAACTCCACATAACATATCCTGCCGAGTTGTTCGAACGGGAGAGATTGACCGCGAATGTTCCCTGACTGTCGGTGAATATCAATGAGTTGTGTGTGATAAGCGGACTTGACGGAAAAATAGCAGAAGGGCCGAATGAATAATTGACTGCGAAGGATCCTGTTCTGGCATCGAGCACGGTGGCATATACCGCACCGTAAGAATGGGAACCTGAAGAGCCGCCGATGGTTGCCTGAGTAAAGTACACTTTACCGCCGGATACCGCAGGCGAGTCCAGCACAAGCCCGCTCACATCTCGCTTCCAGATGATGCTGGCGCTTGAGGTGCCTGAAACATTGATCGCTAAAAGTTCACCACCTTTCGTGGAGTTCACGCCGAAATAGAGCGTTCCATCGGAATATGCCGGCGTTACACCATAACAGCTTCGATGCACATCATAATTCCAGTACAGGGAGCCGTCAGGTGCAACGTAATACAAACCGCCACTGTCATTGAGGATGAAATAGCCGCGGGGGCCGAGCACCGGGGAGGACGTGATGTTTTGCGTGCTGAGATTCAGACTGTAAAGGACACTTCCGCTGGATCTGTTGAATCCAAAGACCATGCCGCTTCCCGTGGAAACTATGACACTGTTTCCAAAAACGAGTGGTGACGTAATCACATTTTTCATGCCGGGGACGGTGTGATTCCAAACAGATTCGCCGAAACCGTTGAACGCAAACAGAGTTGCGTTGACATTGCCTGCCTGCCCTGATGCAAGGATATAGATCAGACCACCGGATTCTATCGGCTGAACGCCTGAACCACCATAAATCGATGATGGAAGACTCGCCATCCACGAGAGCCTGTCATATGGCGGGAGGACGGGTGTATTTGAGTAAAAGGGAATTGAGCCCGTACCTGTAAATGAGCCGTGGAATTCCTGCACCGGATATGGATCTGATGGCGTGGGTGCAGGAGGATACAGCGGAGAGCTTCCGTTTGCATTCATGTACGAGTAGCTCCATGCAAATGAGGCTGAACCGTTCAGCGATACTCCGGCCGAGTTTGAAACTGATAAAATCCACGATTGCAATCCACTGTTCCATATCCAGAGTGACCATTCGGGATTGTGTGTCGCATTATTGTTAAACACGTTACCAATTTCTTCTACATAAATTGTCGAATTGACGTAGCGCGTATAATTAAGCGACAGACCGAAGTAATTGGTTCCTGCGACTGTAATGTTGATAACAGAACCGTAATCAAGTGAAGAAAAATACCAGAAATAAGTTCCATTGGGGAAATAGAGCAGCATTCTGTTTCCCGGCTGCCCGGAAATTGAACTGCCACTGACTGATTTCATTAAGGATGCGTTGACCGGCCCGGCGGATGGTCCGATTACCGGCTGACTTGCTGTGAGGACAACAAAAATTATCACAATTGCCGCCACGGCATTCACGTAAGTTATCGCCACGGGACTCCATCAATCGAGCCACTAATTCAAATTAACTCAATCTACTCCTAACCGGGTTGCATAACAGGCATCAGACAAGAGTGACAGATGCCGCAAAGACAGCCATTTCAGAAGAGATGGCGGTATTGCCTGAACTCATTATAACAGCGTCGCCCTCATTTGCCTGTAAAGCGTTGAATACCACATTATCGAGTTCTCTGTCGATCACCTGTTTCATTTCAGGAGGAAGATACAGGCGGCCATTTCTTACAATCATCGTTATCGCGCCTGCACCGCCGTTCCTGACAGCTTCGTCCCTCTGCCTGATGCCGTTAGACACACGTTCTGATGCAGATCTGACTACAGCCACGCTTGAATGTCGTGACAGGGAGAAGCTGCAGTCGCCTATCGGCATTGTCATTATCGGCGACTCTGAAATAACGCTTTTCCCCTTCTTTGTCAGGACAATGCCGGAATTGTTTCTTGCAATGAGCGATTTCGTTTCCAGTTCATCGAGCAATGTTCTGATGCTCCCCTCGCCAATGCCCAGCTCATTCGCAAGTCTTGCCCTGCCGGTCCTTCCAGCATTGTTGATCAGCACAAGTGCCTTAAAATAATGAAAAGGGCCAAACTTCCTTCCTGGCCCTTTGTCCGACTTGCCACCCATGGAAAGCAGTTCAGAAAACCGATATCTCATCCCTTATTACTCTCTGTGTGACATACTTATCTGTATTGTCCAGATACTCGGCAAGAATACTTTCAGCCTCGCTTGACCATTTGCTGATTCTGACGCCGTCACTCAGTATCAGATCAACATTGCTGGAGAGAGGCTCCGAAACAGGCTTGCCAATCTGCGAAAGTATTCTGACATTGGCTTCGAGCACATCGCCGCCTGCGATCTCGTATATCTTCGAGGCGACCTGATTGGAAAGCAGGTTGTATATCTTTCCGACATGTGTGACTGGATTCTTGCCTGCTGCGGCTTCCAGACTCATGGGTCTGAACGGTGTAATCAGACCATTCACCCTGTTGCCCCTTCCTACCGAGCCGTCGTCTCCGTTTTCCATTGAAAGGCCGGTAACGGTGTTGTAATAGATTCCACTTTCATAATCGTCCGCGGTGTTGATATAGACTGTTACTTCACGCGTGGTAAAGCGGGATGCAAAATCCACTATCTTCTCACGCATTTCTTCCTTAATGCTCACGTAATGATCCCTGTCGTGGATGTGCTTACCGACCATTGCAACAGCACAAGTTACGGCTATCTTGTCTCCCCTTCTCGAGGTCATCACTTTGACATCCTTTCCGGATTGAGGTATGAGCTTCTTCAGTCCGTCATTGATGTATTTCTCGGTTTCAAGCGTAATCCGTTCCGACTCTGTAAAAGGAGCGAAACCAACGCCGAAACTGGTATCGTTGGCCAGAAGTTTTTGTGTTTCGTAAACACCCCTGAGGTCTATTGAACCCGGTCCTATCCTGGTAGCAAGGGTGACGTCTTTATCCGCATCCAGCTCTTTGAATGTACTTTTGAGATAATTTCTCGCGGCCTCTTCTGCAATCTCCCTGACAGGGACCGCATTCCCGTTAACCATAGCTGTGGCCCTTCCGACAAGAAGAATGTAAATCGGTTCTGTAATTACGCCGCCCCCGAAAGATGGAGTCGCCTGTCCACCGACTATTTGACACTCATCCGTGTTGTGATGGAGAACCCTGTTGTAATGTTTCAGGTAGTACCGGCTCAACGCCCTGCTTACCTGTTCAGATATGCCATCAGCGACGCTGTCCGGGTGACCAATACCCTTCCGTTCTACCATCTCTGTATCCTTTTTCTCGAGAGGTTCGGATTTCAGATCTCTGACTGTAATATTCTTAGCCAAATTACTAACTCCTTGTGCACTCGCTGAGCGTTTGGATATTTTAGTGGTTAATATCTGTTTGGCTTAAATATATTCCAGATGGAATAACCCGCTCATCAACAGGACTCAGAGGCAACTGTTTCATTTAACGACCGGGTGCACTAGAAAGTCCCTGGCAACGAAGGTTGCGGGAAAAATCGATCTCGCCTGTTCCCTCAGTACACGTGAATCGTCATACCTGCCACCGATATGAGTCAGGTAAAGCCTTCCCGCATCAGCCTGTTTTGCAGTGAGCGCTGCCTCCACACATGTTGAGTGCTTTGTGTCACGGGCCTTTGATATGAGGCTTTCATCAAAAGTGGAATCGAAAATAAGGACGCTCACACATTTCATCAGTGCCGTAATTCGTGCCGTAGGTCTTGTATCTACAGCATAACCCACCGAGGGCCCCGCCCGTGGTGGCCCCATTACCATTCCGGAAGTGATGCGTTTTCCCCTAGCTGTGACAGATGAACCTTTCTGCAGCCTGCCGAACAAAGGACCAGGGGGGACGCCGAGCTTACTCGCTTTTCCAGGATAGAAACGTCCTGGTCTGTCCTTTTCCTGGAGCCTGAATGCGAGTGATGGCACATTGTGTTTTGAGGCAACAGCCTTGAGTGTAAACTTTCCGGCATCAAAAATGGACTGCCTGTTTCCAGGCATTTCAACAGTTCTGACAGGGAATGTGTTGTTCAGCAGCCCGCTTTTTAGCAGCCCATTCAGAAAATGAGTTAACCCTTCAGGACCGAAAAACGTCAGCTCTTCCTTCCTGCCTGAAAATTGCATTGACTGTATCAGGCCGGGTATCCCAAGTATGTGATCACCATGAAAGTGGGAGAGTGCCAGCCACCTTACCTTCATGTAGGAACGACCGGAAATCATCAGCTGCCTCTGAGTTCCTTCTCCGCAGTCAAAGAGAAGAATCCTGTCATCGAGTATCACAGCGGTGGATGACACATTACGTTTCCTGGAAGGCATGGTAGCTCCGGTTCCAAGAAAAAGCAATTCCATAATATTCATCCACACTGTTTACCAGAACGGCCGATGCATTCCTGTTTTCAGATCACCATGCAAGTCTGTCGAGCTCCCGGTCTGACCTGGTAGCCTTTTTGAACTCCTTGTAATGGTTCTTGCAGAGGTGTGCCCTTCCGCCGGTACTGCTTCCCAACGAAAACTTGGCCTTTCCAGTTGCCTCTTTTGCTGACACAGACTTAATCGCAATTTCCCTGCATTCTGCTACTGAACATGATTCTGCCGAGCCCTTTCTAAGTGCGTGCCTTTCTGCCATTGACCTGTCAACATGAATTCACATTTATAAATTGATGCAGTGGGAACCGACTCTCCAGGAATAGATTCATCGTATCGGCACCTGCCTGATAAGGTTTAATACAGAGATCGTTTCATCCACAAACACGGAGCAGCGGAAGCATGTCCAATATCTCACCCTCCATTCTTTCCAGCGACTTCGGAAATCTGCGTTCAGAAGTAAGAATGATTGACAAATCAGGCGCCAGCAGCGTGCACATTGATGTAATGGACGGACACTTTGTGCCAAATCTCACTTTCGGGCCAGCACTGATCAAATCCATCAGAGATGTCACAAAGCTTCGTTTTGACACGCATCTTATGATTGAGAGACCGGATTTATTCATACAGCCATTTTCGGACGCTGGTTCA
>DAHXLZ010000344.1 GCA_027365715.1 Methanomassiliicoccales archaeon
TGGAAGGAGTGGAACATATACCGCTTCGACCCGTCTTCAGAAGGAGAGGTTTACAGCATAGATAATCCTCCGCGCTATACTTCCGGTGCTTTGCATCTTGGTCATGCGACAGGCTATCCAATGATTGATTTCGCGGCAAGATACCGCAGGATGCGCGGTTACAACGTCTTTTTCCCCCTCTGTTTCGACACAGACGGCATGCCGGTAGAGACAGCGACAGAGAAGAAACACGGAATAACAAAGTTCAGCGTGGACAGAAAGACGTACCTTCGTCTGTGCTCCGAATATGCAAATCAGTTCATCGACACCATGACGGCGCAATTTGAAATGCTGGGGATGAGTCTTGACCCCGGCATCTATTACCAGACCGATTCGCCGGAGTACAGGCGCATTACTCAGATCACGTTTCTGCGAATGCTCAGCAAAGGGCTGGCATATCGCGGCACTTTTCCGGTTAACTGGTGCGTTCACTGCAACACTTCACTGGCCGATGCCGAGGTGGAGAGGGAGGAACGGAAGGCCGAACTGTATTACATCAACTTCCCGCTGAAGGCCGGCGGGCATGTCACAATCGCCACCAGCAGGCCGGAACTCATTGGTGCGTGCCAGGCAGTTCTTTTCAACGGCGGCGACAGCAGGCACTCGGCCCTGGAAGGGAAGACAGTGCTTTTGCCGTTATACGGCAGGGAAGTGCCACTGCTGGCGGACGATAAAGTGGATATGGCCTTTGGCACCGGAGTTGTGATGGTCTGTTCCTACGGAGACAAGGAGGACGCCGAATGGATCCTGAAGCACAAGCTTCCTGTGATGGTCATCATAGACGACATCGGCAGAATGAAGAGTGACGCCGGCTTCCTTTCCGGCAGGAGTACTGCAGAAGCAAGGTCAGCAATGGTCGATGCCCTGAAGGAGAAGGATCTTCTGATCAAGTCGGAGACCTTTGATCACAGTGTCGGTGTATGCTGGCGATGTGCAACTCCGGTTGAAATTATAGAAACAAAGCAGTGGTTCATGAAATCAGTGGCCTTCAAAGAGGAAATTATGGAGAAGGCCAGGGAAATACACTGGTTTCCCGAGTTCATGAAACAACGGCTTAAAGACTGGGCGGAGTCGCTCAACTGGGACTGGGTAATATCAAGACAGCGGCTATTTGCCACACCGGTCCCTGTATGGGAGTGTGGCGGCTGCGGACACATAGTTCCGGCGACCGAGCAACAGTGTTACATCGACCCGCTTGAAATGCCCTCCCCGGGCACCTGCCCCGAATGCAAATCTGAGCTTAAAGGAAGCACTGACGTATTCGATACCTGGATGGATTCAAGCATCAGTGTGCTTTACAATACATTCTGGGAGAGAGATGAGAAGCTCTTTGCCCGTCTCTTTCCCATGAGCCTGAGAGGTCAGGCACACGAGATTATACGGACATGGGCTTATTACACAATATTGAGATCTCATCTCCTGCTTGATGAGATTCCGTGGAACGACATCATGATCACGGGTTTCATCATGGCACCTGACAAAACACCGATGCACACGCATCTGGGAAATATGATAGACCCCATACCCATAATGAAGAAATACGGTGCGGATGCTCTGCGCTATTTCGCATCCACATGCAGCCTCGGTACGGATCAGGCTTTCAGGGAGAAGGATGTAGTTCACGGCCAGAGGCTCTGCAACAAGATATGGAACATAGCGAGATTCTGCACATCCTTTGAGCTGAGGGACGGTGCCGCGCCTGATAGTTTCGGGCCTGTCGATTCATGGATACTTTCGATGTACAGCGATGCTGTGAGAGACGCGACGGCTTTTATGGAGGTGTACGAGTTCGACAGGGCCATGAGGATCATAGAGCAGTTTGCCTGGCATGATTTCGCGGACGACTACATAGAAATGGTGAAGCAGCGGGCAAAGAACGGCGACCGTGCCGCAATCTGGTCTCTCAGGACAATCTCCACCGGCATTGTGAAGATGACTGCTCCGTTCCTCCCGCATGTTGCGGAGGAGGTTTACCAGGAACTGTACAGGACAGACGGGAGGAGCGTGCACATCTCCAGCTGGCCCGAACCGCTGCCGCCGGAAATTGCCGTCAGTGAAACAGGTAAGACTGCAGTGGAGATAGTGCATGCTGTCAGGGACTGGCGTGCCAGAAACAGCTTCAATGGTCCGATAGCCCGGATAACCATGGTGCACTGTCCCGATGACCTGAAACCGGCGGCCGTGGACATCGCCAGCGCCTGCCGTGCAGGGGACATCAGATTCGGAGCAGCCGGAGGCTACAGAAGAGCCGTAACTGCCATCAGGCCGAACTACCAGTACATCGGGCCGAAGTACAGGGAGAAGGCGAAGGAAATTACGGATGCAATAAAGGCAGCCGATCCTGCAACCTTAACCATCAGTGATGACGGGAGCCTGGTAATCGGTAGCATGTCAATAGAGAAGGAGGCTTTTCAGCAAACACTGTCTTACATCGTCGACGGGGCCGAGACAGACGCAGTTCAGATAGGCGACATACTGCTCTTCATCAGAAAGTGACACGAATGCGCCAGGCCCAGCACCGGTGATGTGAAGGAAATGGCCGGCATGACCGGAAGAAGGAAGACTGCAGCAGGAAGATGGAGGGCCTTTTATTCCAGGGGAATGGAAATCGGTGGTTGCCCTCTCTCTGATTTCGCGGTCCGGATTATCGCTCAACAATACAACAGCGGCATGAGAATACTGGATGCCGGCTGCGGAAGCGGACGCGGTATCAGGCACCTGCTTGCCACGTACTCAGCAAGGAGGGAGGCTATTGACATCGCCGGCCTCGATTTCTGCATGGAGGCTCTTCAATTGCAGCACGAGCATAGCGCGGAGATATGCGGCGACATGTTCAGCCTGCCATTTAAGCCAGAGTGCTTCGATATGGTCATTGCTCGACAGGTCCTGGAAGGCTACTCCAGCGATGACATCTCCCGGCTCTCTGACGGGTTCTTCAAAGTCCTGAGGAACGGGGGAAACCTGATTCTCGACGCAAGGGGACCGATGGATTCCAGGGCAGCAGGGACCGGCAGCAGTCTCTGCTGCGGGTCTTCCACAAATTCATTCTTTTCCAGAAACGAACTGATCAGGTGCTTCGCATCCTTCACCGCAGTCGACTGGGAAGAAGATTTCAGGTGCAGGAAAACACCCTCGGGGGAACGCCTGATCACTCACACCGTATCGATGCTTCTGAGAAAGGATTCATCGGGTCGGGAGTAATTGCCAGCAAGCACAGCGGCCGGCACCCTGTCCGGTTATGTGTTACAGAGCCGGCTCCCAATTCACATCACGCTGGCTTTGACAAGTATCGAACGCTGTAAATTGTGGCTGACGATTTATATAATGGCTTGAAAACAATAGGACTGAGAATTATGAAGACTTTCGGCAGACCCTTCAAGGCAGGATTATTGGCAGCTCTAATGATACTCTCAGGCGCATTCGTGCTTCAGGGCGCCTCTACGGCAGCACTCGCCGTGCCGTATTCGGGCGCGCCACCCACTCCGACAAATCTGACGATGTATTTTCACAATCTTTCAACGCCGGTAACCATTGGCGGTGCCCCTCACCTTCACATAGCAGATACCTGGAACGATACTGCTCCGCAGTATGCGACAACAGGTGACAATATTTCCGCCACGCATTATCTCTCTCTGAACTTCACAATGTACCCGCAGCTTTCAGGACCATTTCAACTGAACGGCACAATGTACACCTATCTTTACATGACACAGAACGGTTCAGCTCCAACATCAGGTCACATCTCCATGTCTCTCTATCTGGATGCTCCAAACGGCACATCCAGCCTGATATTAACGGGACCGGCAACTTCCACCAATGTCAAGTATCCCGGCTCAGCGCCAACCCTGATACGCATAACGGGCCCGACAGTTAACATGACAGTTAAATCAAATTTCAGCCTTTCCTTTGTCATAGTTGTTTCTGGCGGAACCAGCCAGGTTTACAACGCACTGTGGGGAAACGTGAAGGGTACATACTTCTCTTCTGAAGTTGTTGTTTCGGCTTCTTCATATCTTGAAGTCAGTAATATGGAAGCTGTCAACAGCGCAGGCGCCCGGCTCTATTCGCTACCGACCAACGCATCAAACAAGAACGTTACCATTTATGCCAACCTCACCGATCCGCTCGGTGCTTATGACTTCTATTCATGGCCTGTACAGTATGCAATACGTAACTCCACCACAATGGTAAAGAGTGGCGTAATGACACCTGTCACTGTCTTCTCTGTAAACAGTTACTACATCGTATACAGCTTCAAATTCAATTACAGTGGCTTTTCACTTGGTGAGTACACAGTTACAGTCAACGGCACGGATAACACGATGCACCATTACGTTTCCTCCCTCGGAGTCATATATGGCAGGAATGCGTACGGCAGCATGCAGCTATTCGTAGGTCTTCCCCCTGTCCGGGCATTGTTCACTGTCCAGGATTCACAGGGCCACACACTGAGCGGAGCAGTCGTCCGTGCATACTATTCCGTTTCCTTCATAGCCTCAAACCGCACAAACGGTAGTGGTGTAGCAGGCATTTCCCTGTTTGGCGGTAACTATACTGTTCATGTGTACTGGCAGTCAGTCGGGGTGGGTACCTTTGCGGTAACCGTGAACAACACAAGCAATACATTCACGCTCAAGTCGAATGTCTTTTCACCGACATACCTGTTCGAGAGTCAATCCGGCATGCCGCTCACCGACGCGTTCGTATATATGAAGTCGCCCAACGGTACCAGCATGCCGCTGCTGGTGACCGGAAGCAACGGTGCATACCCTCTCACCGAGATGGCGGGAGGCAACTACTCTACAGACGTCATATGGCACAGCAGCATGGTATTCAACGGCAGCATTGACTTCAACAGCAACGGAAATGTGCCTGTCAATGTCAATGCATACAGCCAGTCCTTCCGGGTAGTCAGCGCATCCGGCAATGCGGTGCCCACTGCAAGCATACTCATAGTCAACTCGTCAACCGGCATTGACATAGGCTTCAACACGACAGACGCATCCGGTCTTGCCTCTGCAGTCATCCCCTACGGCACATATTCAGTGTCGGTGTACTGGAAAGGTATTCTTGTTTACGACAACAGCAACGTCGTTCTGAACAACCCGACCGCACCCGCGATGGTGCTGAGCAGCAGCATATACACAATGACGGTAAGAGCTGTCTCGGCGGACGGTAGCCCGCTGGGCAATGTAGTCGTTGATGTATTCAGCAACTCCACTGGAACATTCCTCTCTGCTGTCACAAACAACAGCGGATATGCATCCTTCGAGCTTGCAGGAGGCAGCTATTCAGTAACCGGCTCGTTCTCAACGACATACGACCTTACGCCTGTTTCACAGAAAATCACCCGGGCGGTTACTGTTTCCTCCTCCTCCACGCTCGCACTGAAGTTCACGCAGGTCTATCCCCCTATAACGTCTACAAACCTGTTCTACTTCATCGTCATCATTGTGGTTGTCGCAATAATCGCGATTGCAGCCATCGCCATGTTTGCAAGGAAGAACAGCATGAGCGGGAAGCCTGGAAAGAAGGAAGAGAAGGAACAACCGAAGCAGGAGTAGGGAACTGAAACTCTTCACTGTGTAATCATGGCCCGGAGGCGCAAACGGGCAACCAAATATTTTCCCGATTTTTTCACTCAATGCAGGCAGCAATTGTGGAACTGCAGAGCAGGCGATTTCGAACTGGCCCGGGCTCGGATAACCTCAGGTGTGGTGGTGAGTCATGAAAGAGAAGAGTACGTGTCACCGATTCCGGGATGCCCGGTGCAATCAGACCGTATGAGGCTGCTTCACGTCCCCGTTTTCCTGCCTGTGCCCTTTGTGCGTGTGGAGTACCATCGAAGTGACTGTGCTTTTCACTCCGTTTATCTTCATTATTCTGTTCTTGAGTATTTCCCTGAATTCTTCTATGTCCGAGCAGACAATAACAGAGACTATGTCGAACTCTCCCGTGACTTCGTAGAGTTCCTCAACGCTGGGAAGCTTTTCAAGCGCAGCAACCACGCTGTCAAGCAGAGGCGATTCCACGAAGATGTTCACCATTGCCAGTAATCGCTGAGTCAATTATATCACTACATCCTCAATTTGATGAGATCTTTAACTATTTGTAATTATTCAATCCCGAAAGATCGTTTCGGCCACGCTGATTCAGGCAAGGAATGCACTGTAGACCTGCGGATATTTTTGCATCAGTATTATGTTGAGCCGAAGCACACTGACGTAAGGCGTTCCCGCAATCCAGTATGTCCACATGACGTTCCCGTTGATTAACCCCTTCAGCGCCGCAACCGGTATGTGTGTCGAAATGTTAATCCTTGATATCTGTGAATAAGCGCTGCTGAGTGTTATGTCAGGATCGACTCCGGATGCCGAATTGTTGCGCGGATGGAAGAAAAGCGGCGATGTAAATGACTGGGCTATCAGTGCTGATCCAACCGGTCTGCCATTGATCTTCACAATTTCACCGTTTGCCTGATAAGGCATGGCTATCTGTGCAATTCCCGTAATCACGACTGGGAAAATGAGTCCGCACACTATTGCCGAAACTATGGCCAGTCTGGCGCCAGTCATTGCCATTTCCTTCAGATTCACTGCAAAAACCTTCCTGTCATTCATTTCACCTGCCGATTATCAGGCCAAGCGCAATATCTATCAGTTTGATACCCGCAAATGGAATAATGATTCCACCTATGCCGTATGTGATTGTATTTTTCAGGAAGAGCGTCATTGCGCTTGCGGGCCTGAATGAAACTCCCTTCATGGCCAGCGGTATCAGCAGCGGTATAATCACTGCATTGAAAATGAGCGCTGAAAGCACAGCTGTATGAATGCCGAGATTAAGTATGTTCAGAGCATGCAGCGCGGGTATTGTTGCGAACATTACAGGCACTATTGCAAAGTATTTCGCCACATCATTCGCTATGCTGAATGTCGTCACCGCACCGCGCGTCATCAGCAGCTGTTTGCCCACCATCACCGCGTCGATGATTTTCGAAGGATCGGACTCCAGGTCCACCATGTTGGCCGCCTCCTTTGCCGCGGCCGTTCCTGAGTTCATGGCCAGGCCCACATCGGCAATTGCAAGCGCTGGCGCATCATTGGAACCATCTCCAATCATTGCAACAATTCTATGCTGGTCGCGCTCTTCAATGACTTTGCGGTATTTGTCCTCAGGTTTTGCCTGCGGTACAAATTCATCTATTCCAACCTCAGCTGCTATGCTCCTTGCCGTGATCGGGTGGTCTCCTGTGATCATGATGGGCTTTATCGCCATTGATTTGAGAGCAATTATCCTGTCCTTCATTCCGGGCTTCAGAACATCCTTCAGTCTGATGATTCCAAGTGCCTCACCGTTCTTTGTGACAGCAATAGCCGTGTCACCTGCGGACGATACTGAATTTGTTACAGAATCAAATTCTCCGGGTATACTCTTCAGGCCTGCCTTCATTGCATCCGGAGCTCCCTTGATCAGGTCCATATCATCCAGCGCCAGCTCCGAATCACCAGCGTCCAGGAATTTACGTTTTGGCCTCCCCCTCTGCAGGAGTGTTTTTCCGCTCTTCGCATGGAATGAGAGCGATCCTTCGCTCATGTGCGTGCCGCTTGTCCTGGATATTGCCGAAAACTCGTAATAACTGGAACCGGCGAGTGATCCCACCTCATGCGGTATGTATCCTTTCTGGTATGCCAGCTCGATAATACTCCTGCCCTCTGGTGTATCATCACCCCAGGATGCCAGAAACGATATTTTTCCGAGCTCCTCCTCTGAATGCCCTTCGAACGGGATGAACTGCACGGCCCTTCTGTTGCCTACTGTAATGGTGCCGGTCTTGTCAAGCATTATCGTGTCAACGTCTCCTGCCGTTTCTATTGCTCTTCCAGATTTTGCAACAATCTTCTTTGCATAGAGTCTCGATATGCCGGAGATGCCTATGGCCGGAAGGAGGGCGCCGATTGTCGTCGGCAGCAGGCAGACGTACAGTGCTATCAGCACCGAGAGGTCGACACCAAGACCGAGCACGATGGAAAGACCGAGCAGCGCCATAACAATGATTGTGAATATTGCCGTGAGGCCGACAAGCAGTATCGTGAGTGCCTGCTCATTCGGTGTTTTCGGCCTCTTGGATGATTCGACCAGTTTAATCATCTGGTTGATGAAGCTCTCTTCAGGGTTTACCGTGATGCGTGCCTTCAGGCTGTCGCTCACGACCATCGACCCGCCGATCAGCGCGTCTGCCGTGCCTTTTCTCACCGCCGCTGATTCACCGGTCAGGAGAGACTCATCGACCATTGCAATGCCCTCTGTCACCTCCGCGTCAGTAGGCACAACGTCGCCTTTCTCGATTATCACGATGTCCCCTTTACGGAGCTGTATGGATGGTGTCAGTGTAACACATTCGACGGAAGGATTTGCTCTGACGACTTTGCCTTCTTCGCCGGATGCAGGTTGCGGGGCAACAATCTTCTTTGCCATCACTGTGCTCTCAAGTTTGCGCAGGCTCTTTGCAGTATTATCGGCCTGTGCCTCGGCAAGAGCATCAGAGAGTGTGCTGAACCATACTGTCAAAAGAAGCAGGACCGCAACTTCAACATAGAAAACCTGCTCACTCGCGTGTGCAACCAGCGGAAACGCCTGCGGGTACACGGCCATGGCCGCAGCAATGAAAAATGTGATCTCGACAACAAACATGACCGGATTCGATATCAGTCTGGCTGGATTCAGCCTCAAAACCGAGTCCTTCAGAACTGTTGAAAGTTTCCATCTTTCCTCAGTTTCATCATGCCTCTCTTCACCCTTTCCGGCATCCGGATGAACTGTTTTCATTTCATCTTCCCCGGTTTCAGAAACCATTTAAATGCCCCCTTAGGAATTCAAGCAACGGTCCCAGTGCAAGAAACGGGAAGAACGTCAGCACCACAACTATCAGTATGGTGGCGAAGAGAACAAATGCAAATGTGAAACTGTCTGTCTTTATGCCTGCCCCCTCTACCGGTCCCCTGTCCCTGGAGTACATTGAACCGGCTATTGCAAGCATTACTGCAATTGGTGCGAACCTGCCCGCCCACATTACTATTCCGGTGGAGATGTTGAAGAACGGAGTGTTGGCTGCTGTGCCCAGAAAATCCGAACCGTTGTTGGCGGCCGCGGAAGTGAATTCGTAGAGCACTTCTGTGAAAGATATTGAGCCGGTGTTGAGACCGATCGCATTTGTGGCGCGCGTCGCGTAAGCCAGAAACGTCGGAACGAGTATGATAAACGGATGTACCAGAAATCCGATTACAGCCAGTTTGATGTCTCTGGCATTAATTTTCATGCCGAGATATTCCGGCGTCCTGCCCGACATCAGCCCGACTATGAAAACTGTTATCAGCACATACATCAGCATGTACACCAGACCGACGCCAATGCCACCCGGTGTGGCCTGTATAAGCATGCCCATGAACGCCGAGAGAATCACAAGAGGGTTTAGTGCGGACAGTGATGCGTTGACCGAGCCCGTCGTCACAGCGGTGGTCGTCACGGTCCAGAATACCGGCGCAAACCCGCCAAACCTCACTTCCATTCCAGCACCCAGAGCTATTGGCGGATAGAGGGCTATGGCGAGGTCAAGCATGAAGAGCGCGTATGCAGCTACGAGTATGCTCGTTCCTTCCTTTCTGCTCTTCTTTCCAAGCATCTGACCGTAGACAAACGGCATCGCTGTCGGAATCATCAGCATAAGCACCATTTCAATCAGATCGGAAGCCTGACTCGGATTCTGGAACGGGTAAGCTGAGTTTGCGCCGAAATATCCGCCCCCGTTGGTTCCGATCTGCATTATCGAGACGAGCGAGGCGACCGGGCCTATCTTTATCAGCTGCTGCGCGCCCTGTATGGTGGTCACAAGGGTGTAGCCATTGAGTGACTGCGGCACACCCAGGTAGACGAAAATGAGTGCTGCAATAAATGAGAGAGGCAGCAGAATCCTTGTCAGAGACCTTACAAAATCAACGTAAAAATTTCCCAGGCCGTTTTTCATTCTTGCTTTTCCCGCAAATCCCCGTATCACCGCCACTGCCACGGCAAGTCCAGTGGCCGCAGAAGTGAACTGAAGAAACTGGATGGCCACCATCTGGCTCAGATAGGAAAGTGTGCTGCCGCCGGCATAGTGCTGAAGATTCGTATTTGAAGAAATTGACAACGCCGTATTGAATGCAAGATCCCACCTCAATCCGGGAAAACCCTGCGGGTTGAGAGGCAGATAGTTCTGGAACAGCAATATGAGAAAGGAAATCAGTGCCTGCATTCCGTTGAGCGTGATTACGGCTATGAAATACTCTTTCCATCCCATTGTGCGATCCTGTTTTATTCCGCAAATCCGGTAAATCAGGTTCTCAACAGGAATGAAGAAACGGTCAAGGCGGCCTGTCGAGTCATATGAATAAACACTGGCAATATATGGAGCCAGCATCCAGGCAAGCAACAGTCCCGCAAATAGTACCGAGACGAGCACTACCGACTGAATAAAATTGATCATTTGTTCTGGTCGACCCTCGCATATTCAATCTTTAATGTCTGTCGATATGTCAGCATTATTTCAATCTTTGTAGCCTGTTTTTTTGCTCACGCAAGGCTGTGATTCGTGCATAAATGCACTCACCAGTGTTTACTGCCGGTCCGCATGTGCGTATATATGTTTGCCACAAGGATGGTAACAAACGCCCGAACCGCCGGTCATTCCAGGTCCCGGAAAACAATACCGGTTCGCAGGAAGAGAATCCGGTCATCAGTGATCTTTTCCATCCTTCAACCGTGCCGTCAGGTTAATATCCGGCGTCCTATTGATAGCTCTGTAACAAGACGGATTGGCAATCTGTCACATCCGGTGTGAATATGAGAGCGCCGGTCATGGCAGTTGTGGATGCAAATATTCGAATTGGCTCAGTGATTGGATTTGACTAAATCGGAATTTCAGCGAATTGCAGATTTTGAGGAGTGCGGCCCTTTAAGTGTTCTGGGCATTCATGATGCAGGAGAAGGAAGACTGCAGTTCCGGTGTTACCTCCCTCTCGCGCTGAATGCGTGGCTTGAGAGCGGTGACGGCAGGAAACTGGCCGAACTTGAGAAGAATGACGTAGCAGGATTCTTCACAGCTGAACTGAAAGACGGCGGGCTGCAGCCGGGCTACGTCGTGTGTTTCGGCGACGCGTCCGGTTACATCCACAGGAAACGCGACCCTTATTCCTTTCAACCCGAACTGACCGACTTTGACCTCTATCTTTTCAAGAAAGGGGAGTTACTGTCCAGCCATGAGACGCTTGGCGCTCATATACGCGAAAGGGAAGGCGTGCGGGGTGTGCGCTTCGCCGTCTGGGCGCCAAACGCAATAGCTGTTTCTGTCATCGGCGACTTCAACCACTGGAGAGCCGGCACACATCCCATGTCCAACGTCCGCGGTTCCGGCATCTGGGAACTCTTCATACCTGAGATTGGGATTGACGAAATATACAAATTTGCAATAAAGTCCCGGGTTGACGGGAAGGTTAGAACCAAGTCAGATCCATACGCTTTCAGAACTGAATTAAGGCCGAGGACAGGTTCCATTGTAACAGACCTGGCCTATGAATGGAGTGACGGGGAATGGCTCAGCCGCAGGAGCGAAGGCAACATCCGCTCTGCCCCGCTGTCCATTTATGAGGTTCACTTCCCGTCATGGAAGAGGAAGCAGGATGGCAGTTTTTTTAATTACAGGGAGACAGGCCGTGAACTAATTGAGTATGTTAAACGACTTGGCTTCACACACATTGAACTCCTTCCGGTAATGGAACACCCGCTGGATGCTTCGTGGGGATATCAGGTTGTCAGTCACTACTCCCCGACCTCCAGAAACGGAAGCCCGTCAGACTTTATGTGGTTCGTCAATGAATGCCACAGGAGCGGCATTGGTGTCATACTCGACTGGGTTCCAGCTCATTTTCCCGACGATGAGCACGGGCTCTCTCTGTTCGACGGCACACACCTCTTCGACCATGAAGACCCGAGAAGAGGGAGGCATCCGGACTGGGGCACAAGCATTTTCAACTACGGTCGAAATGAGGTTAGAAACTTCCTCATATCCAGTGCTCTCTTCTGGATAGATGTGTATCATGCAGACGGCATCAGGATAGACGCCGTTTCATCCATGCTTTACCTGGATTATTCCAGGAAGGAAGGCGAGTGGCTGCCCAACAGGTATGGCGGCAGGGAAAACATCGAGGCAATAGATTTTCTCAGAACCCTCAATAGAGTAATACATGAAAAATTTCACGGCGTCTTTACGGTGGCCGAAGAGTCGACCGCATGGGGAGGCATAACTGCACCGGCGGAATCTGGTGGCCTCGGGTTTGACTTCAAGTGGAACATGGGATGGATGCACGATACCCTCGAGTACTTCAGCAAAGATCCTGTGCACCGCAGATACCATCAGAATAATCTCTCATTTTCCATATGGTATGCATTCAGTGAGAAATTCATACTCCCATTCTCTCATGATGAGGTCGTTCATGGAAAGTCATCGATGATCGGCAAGATGCCCGGTGACGACTGGCAGAAGTTTGCCAATCTCCGCCTCTGTTATTCATACATGTTTGGAAGCCCCGGAAAGAAGCTGCTGTTTATGGGAGATGAATTCGCTCAGTGGAAAGAATGGAATGAGAACACCGGCCTCGACTGGTCTCTGCTCGACCATGACATGCACAGAAAACTCTCGCTGTTCGTTCATGATCTCAATGAACTCTACACAACTCACAGGCAGCTGCATTCGCTGGACTGTGAACAGTCGGGATTCGAGTGGATAGATTTCAGTGACTCGGATAACAGTGTGATAAGCTTCATACGTCATGCGAAGGACAGGAAGAACGGCCTCATTATCGTCTTCAATATGACACCTGTCCCCCGTTTCAATTATCTGGTTGGAGTGCCGTGGAAGGGAAGATACAGGGAATTGCTCAATTCCGACTCGACCCATTATGGAGGGAGCGGCTCAGGAAATTTTGGTGAAGTTCACTCAAGGGATATTCCATGGCATGGGCGCAAACATTCACTGTCCCTTGCACTTCCTCCGCTTGCGGCAATTGTTCTCGAATACGGATGAGATGGTGATGTGTTGACAGATGCTGAAAAGATAGTAATTGCGAATGTGCGTCCGGAAGTCGATTGCGGTAAGTATCCGGCGAAGCGTAAAGTGGGTGATACTGTCACAGTCAGTGCAGACATATTTTCCCACGGAACTGATTTGCTGGCTGCCGATGTGCTTTACATGGTAAAGGGTGGCGGTCAATGGAAGAGGGCGCCGATGAAGCAGGCCGGGAACGACAGATGGAGCGGGCAGTTCGCTGTTGACGTGAACGGTGTCTTCCAGTTCACGCTGGAAGCCTGGCCGGACCTTTACTCTACATGGCTTGACAGGCTTGACAGATGGCATGCCGCCGGTGAGGACATATCGCAGGATATCAGGACCGGTGCCAGGATGCTCCGCGACATGTCGGTTGCCGCCGGCAGCAGCAGAAAGGCAATCTCCGAACTTGCAGACAGGCTTGAGAAGCTGGCAGGTGATGATGCTGTGCGTTTTGCCGGAAGCGATTCCACACTCTCGCTTGCAAGGGCGTTTCAGAAGAAGGACATCACCCGCTTCCCTGGGAACCTTGAGATTGTTGTTGACAGAAGAATTGCCGGTTTTGCCAGCTGGTACGAAATGTTTCCAAGATCACAGTCAGCCGATCCTGAAAAATCGGGCACCTTTGCCGATTGCGAGAAGCGCCTCCCTGACATAGCCGCAATGGGCTTTGACGTCGTCTACCTGCCGCCTGTTCATCCGATAGGCAGCACAGGCAGACGCGGAAGGGACGGAAGCGCTTCACCGGAACCTGACGATCCGGGCAGTCCGTGGGCAATCGGTAACGATGAGGGCGGGCACAAATCAATTCACAGGGAACTCGGAACGATGGAGGACTTCAAACACTTCGTCCTGAAGGCGAAATCCATGGACATGGAGGTGGCGCTGGATATTGCGTTTCAGTGCTCCCCCGATCACCCTTATGTGAAGAGCCATCCTGAATGGTTTTATCACAGACCCGACGGCTCTATCAGATATGCCGAAAACCCGCCCAAGAAATATTATGACATATATCCCCTTGATTTCGACAACAGAGACTGGAAAAACCTCTGGGAAGAGCTCAGGAGCATTTTCGATTTCTGGATTGCTGCAGGCATAAAGACATTCAGGGTGGACAACCCCCATACGAAGCCCTTCGCATTCTGGAAGTGGGTAATCGCGGAGACAGGAAAGAAGCACCCCGACGTGATTTTTCTCTCGGAAGCATTCACGAGACCGAAGATCATGTATGAGCTGTCAAAGATCGGCTTTTCCCAGTCATACACGTACTTCACATGGAAGAATTTCAATTATGAGATTGAACAGTATTTTACCGAAATCTCCGGTGATGAAATTTCGGATTTCTTCAGGCCGATGCTCTTTGCCAACACACCGGACATACTTCCTTTTGTGCTGCAGACCGGTGGCAGAAATGCTTTCATTTTCAGGGCGCTTCTTGCTGCGACGCTCTCACCACTGTGGGGTATATACAGCGGCTTTGAGCTCTGTGAAAATGAGGCCCTGCCGGAAAGAGAGGAATACAGGAATTCTGAAAAGTATGAAATAAGGACCAGAGACTGGAACTCCCCGGGAAACATAAAAAATTATATCACAAAGCTCAACGGAATAAGAAGGGATAATGCGTCACTTCAGGAGTTTGGCAACATCCGTTTCCACCCTGTGGACAACCCCAATCTTGTGTGTTTCACACGAAAATCAATTAATGGGGACAACACCCTTCTGATTGTTGTTAACGTGAATCCGTTTGAACCCAATGAAACACAATTGCGCGTTCCGCTTTCCGAACTCGGTGTGACATCAGCCGAAGACTACAGTGTGGTTGATTTGCTCAGCGGTGATGTCTACAGATGGCATGGTGAAACCAGCCTGATCAGGCTGGTGCCCGGCGAAAGATCGGCTCTTGTGCTGAAGGTCGTGTGACTGCAAATATGGCGAACAATCTCTGGTTCAGGGATGCTATATTCTACGAACTGCCTGTGAAATCCTTCTATGACTCAAACGGTGACGGCATAGGAGATCTTAACGGCGTAAGGCTGAAGCTCGATTATCTTCACGATCTCGGCGTCGACTGTATATGGCTCCTCCCAATCTACAAATCGCCGATGAAGGACGACGGCTATGATATCTCCGATTACTACTCGGTGCAGCCGGAATACGGCACAATCGATGACTTCAGGACACTGATAAATGAGGCACATTCGAAGGGAATCCGTGTTATCGCTGACCTGGTTCTCAACCACTGCTCCGACCAGTGCTCCTGGTTCAGGGAGGCTGTCGCAAACAGAGACTCCCCAAAAAGGAACTGGTTTGTATGGAGTGAAACCGGTACGGAGTACAGCGGGGCCCGAATCATCTTCAGGGATACCGAAATTTCAAACTGGGCGTGGGAACCGAGAACAAAACAGTACTACTGGCACAGGTTCTACAGCCATCAGCCAGACCTGAACTACGACAATCCCGAGGTCAGGGCGGAGATAAAGAACGTCATGCGATACTGGCTGAATTTCGGCCTGGACGGCTTCAGGTGTGATGCAGTGCCTTATCTCTTTGAGCGTGAGGGAACCAGCTGTGAAAACCTGCCCGAAACTCATTCATATTTCAAGGAAATCAGGAAGATGCTGGACGATGAGTTTCCCGGATGCATACTGCTCGCTGAAGCAAACCAGTGGCTTTCCGAGACCAAAACATATTTCGGCGATCAGGATGAGTTTCACATGGCCTTCAATTTCCCCCTCATGCCAAGGATATTCATAGCCCTTGCAAGGGAGGATGCGTACCCGATAGTCAACATACTCAAGCAGATTGTTCCGATACCGGAAAAGTGCGACTGGGGAATATTTCTCAGGAATCATGACGAACTGACGCTGGAGATGGTTACCGACGAGGAGAGGGATATAATGTACAGCGAGTACGCCAAGCATCCGAAGATGCGCCTCAACCTCGGCATCAGGAGGCGTCTCGCCCCTCTTCTTGATAACGACAGGCAGGCGATCGAGCTTCTGCATGCGCTCATACTTTCCCTCCCCGGCTCGCCAGTGCTGTATTACGGCGACGAAATTGGCATGGGTGACAACATCTATCTAGGCGACAGGAACGGCGTCAGGACACCGATGCAGTGGTCTTATGACAGAAATGCAGGTTTCTCGAAAGGCGACGCCGAGCAGCTTTATTCGCCGCCGATAACGAGTCCCAATTACCATTTTGAAAGCGTTAATGTGGAATCCGAAAGCAGGCTCAACACCTCTCTTCTGCACTGGGTACAGCGTATGCTCAGAATCAGGCGCAAATACAGCCAGGTGCTCGGAAGAGGGGAGATACGTTTTCTGGAGCACAGGAACAGGAAGGTGCTCTCCTACGTACGCACGCTCGGCGAACAGAACATGCTCTGCATTTTCAACCTGTCCAGGAAGCCCACGTACGTGGAAATGAAGCTCCCCGAATTTGCAGGACTCAGGCCTGTCGAGACAATAACCGACGCGCCTTTTCCGAGAATCGGTGAGCTGCCGTATTTCTTCACACTTCAGCCCAGGTCATTTTTCTGGTTCAGCCTTACCAAACCGCTGGAGAATGAAGAGGAATAGCCGATGCAGATAACGGACAGGCAGTTTGAGAGTCATGCCCTGCCATTGCTGTCCGGACTCATTCGTGAACAGCGATGGTTCTCAAGCAAGTCGAAAAAGACTGAAGGCGCAGCACTGGAGGATTTTTCATACTTTGAGTTTGGCGGCAGCTGCTTTGTTCTTCCCGTCGTGCATCTGACCTACGACGACGGAAGCGGTGAAACTTACTTCATCCCGCTCAGGTGTTCTGAGGCTGCTCACGACACCGGCGCAAAACTGAGTTTCAGTGTACATGAAGAGGAACTGGATATGCATTTCAGCGACGCGCTCTTCAGCCGCACCTTCATTCAGGCACTTCTCTCATTTATGGAAGGCAACACGGTAATAGATTTTGTCAGAGGACGGGCGGAAGCGCATTCGTCGTCCCTTCACGGCAGCCTGGAGGAAGCTGCAAAGGAGCAGATGAGAGTCGTTTCCTCGGAGCAGAGCAATACTTCAGTCATAGCCGGCCGGAAAGTAATTTACAAAAGTTACAGAAAGCTGGAGCACGGCATCAATCCGGATTTCGAGATACCGGAGTTTCTGTCTGAACACACATCGTTCAGGTCGTTTCCGCGTCCGCTCGGCAGACTGGAACACCGGAATGAAGGAAATCGTGTGCTCGGCGTGCTCAGCGAATTTGTAGAGAATGAGGGGGACTGCTGGACGTATTTCACCGGCCGGCTGAATGCATTTCTCACAGGTCATGATGGTTCTGCATCATGCCTTGAACTCATACCGGCACTTGCGGGTGTGACTTCCTCAATGCACAACGCCCTCTCCACTGCAACGGAACCGGCCTTCCTGCCTTCCGCCGTTACGGAGGAGGACACAAGCAGGTGGATGAAAAACTTCGAATCGCTTCTTCACTCAACGTGCGCCACTCTGCAAAGAGCACTCGACGGGCTCACCGGAGAGGACAGAAGGCTCGCTGAACTGTTTCTGGATGAGGAAGAGAGGCTCTCATCAGCCGGCTCTTCGCTCAGCATTCTCTGCGATGAGCACGTAAGCATGACAAGGATACATGGTGACTACCACCTCGGCCAGATTCTCAAATCGGGCTCTTCCTTCTATGTCATAGATTTCGAGGGTGAGCCGATGAGAACGCTGGAAGAGAGAAGGCAGCTGAACTGCCCGCTCAAGGATGTGAGCGGTATGATTCGCTCGCTCGACTACGCAATCAGCGCTGCCGCCATCTCCGCGGGCGTTCCTTCCACCGATGAGGCCGCAGTGTTGTGGAAGGCTTCTGCTGCCAAGTCCTTCATGGTAAAATACTGGGAAGATTATTCGCCCTCAATGCCATATCTTCCTTCACGCTTTGCCGATATGACTGACGTGCTGGATTTCTTCCTGATTGAGAAGACCGTTTACGAGCTTGATTATGAACTGAACAACAGGCCGGACTGGATTCACATCCCGCTCAGTGCCCTGGCGGGCAGGTCTGCCCCGCGGCTCAACAGACCGCAATGATGCGATGCAAACTACATGGCAGGTGTCTCAGTAATTGAAAACAAAACTTGGAAGGCCCTATCCTCAGGGCGTCACACTTGACGGCGACGGCGCTAATTTTGCCCTTTACTCAGAGAATGCGACAGGCGTAACGCTGGAATTTTACAACAGGCATGACGACGGTTCACCCGTGGAACAGATTGAACTCCGTGAGAGGGACGGGTTCGTATGGCATGTCTATGTTTCCGGCGTGAAGGCGGGCGACCTCTACGGTTTCAGGGTCGACGGCCCGTACAATCCCGGCGCCGGGCAGCGGTTCAACAGAAACAAACTTCTCATTGATCCGTATGCTCGCGCAATAAGCGGCGTCATAGACTGGAACAATGATATTTTCGGCTATGACATCGGCGATGTCAATGAGGACCTTTCGTTCAACAGAAACAATGACGCAGCCTCCGTGCCCAAATCAGTTGTTTCTGACAACGGATTTGACTGGAAGGGCACAAAGAATCCCAGGCTTCCATGGAACAGAACTGTAATCTACGAAACGCATGTGAAAGGCATAACGGCGCTGCGGGATGATATAGAGACGCGATGGAGGGGCACATACAGAGCGCTTGCATCGCCTCAGATGATAAGCTATTTCAGGGATCTGGGCATCTCGGCCGTGGAACTGATGCCTGTCCATCACAGGGTCGACTCCAAACACCTCGTGGACAGAGGACTCTCCAACTACTGGGGATACAATACAATAGGTTTTCTTGCCCCTGACATAAGGTATTCGAGCGAGGACATTTCAGGACACCAGATCATTGAATTCAAAGAAATGGTAAGGGCCCTTCACGCGAACAATATCGAAGTCATCCTTGATGTTGTTTACAACCATACAGCCGAAGGAAACCATCTGGGCCCGACGCTCTCCTTCAGGGGAATTGACAATTCTGTCTATTACAGGCTGAATCCCGAAAATCCGAGATTCTATGTCGACTTCACGGGCACCGGGAACAGTCTGAATGTCCGCCATCCTCAGACGTTGCAGCTGATCATGGACAGCCTTCGCTACTGGATACTGGAGATGCATGTAGATGGCTTCAGGTTCGATCTTGCGTCAACCCTTGCC
>DAHXLZ010000022.1 GCA_027365715.1 Methanomassiliicoccales archaeon
CATATTCGTATTATTATAGCTCGCTTTCATCCCACCGCTGAAGCATGTGGATTTCCCGCTCGCAATGTTAAAACTCTGATTCATTGTGCCCGGTTGAATGAATGTTTTCTCGAGATGGTGTGTACCTTCTCAATCTCCTTCTTGTCCTGCCCATGCAATGTTCACATCGGTTTTGTCGCCATGCCTTCTCCATAGCATTTGATAAGGTCAAATGCCCACTTCCTCTGGAAGACTTACGCCACAAGTCCCTTCCTTCAGGTGGCCATCAGCTTCTCTCCGAACTTTCTCTTTGCACCTGAGAACATGCCCTCTGTGCCGGACCACCTCATTCCGTACCCGGACTGTTCGGCCCATTTCCTGTAGCCGAGACTGTTGTACGCCCACACTTCCCTCCTCTGCGTTTGCTTCCACAGCAGTAGTCTGTGGAAGCATTAGTCCTGATATTCACCGGCACATTGCCGGAGCGCATTCTGCTTCTGTCTGAGGCTGCCTCAAACGTGTTTTCGGCCGAAAATGGTAAAAATTGAAACGCCACGTCCATAGAGCAGACATACATTCCTGGACTGTGAAGCTTAAAAGAGAGAGTAAATGGTTCTGTCAGCAGAGTAGGCGATGCATTCATTCAACACAGCAACTCAATGGCTCAAGTGTGGTTTTTGGCTGCAATTTTGGTCCGGAGTTGAATACAATTTTATTTGTGCACACTTATCGAAATACTTATAATGTACCTCCTGAGATACTTCACACATGCCTCTCGTCAGTGTTGTGATGGGAAGTAAGAGTGACTATGAATGTATGTCTGCGGCCGTGCAGACGTTAAAGGATTTTGGTGTGGATGTAGAATATCGCATCGTTTCCGCCCATAGAACTCCAGATCTCATGTATGAATTTGCAAAGAATGCCTCGCGCAGGGGGATTGAAGTGATAATTGCAGGTGCAGGCGGTTCCGCCCACCTGCCAGGGATGCTGGCTTCCATGACACATCTTCCCGTAATAGGTGTCCCTGTTCCCACAAAACAGTTGAAAGGCATAGATTCCCTTCTGTCAATAGTCCAGATGCCATCAGGCATCCCTGTTGCAACCGTGGCCATAGGTAACGCCAGAAATGCAGCGCTGCTCGCGCTCAGGATCCTTGGCATCAAGCATGAAGAAATTGCGAAGGCTGTTAAATCATTCATGGATACACAGACAAAGAACGTTCTTTCCGAACAGCTTGACTGAGTAAGTGCCGTCGTTCTGGTGTTGAGATGAATATTGGAATAATAGGTTCAGGTCAGCTGGGCTGGATGATGATACTGGAAGGCAGAAAACTTCAGAACAAGTACTTTGTGCTGGACGACAGCCCCGGTCCGGCAGCCAGGATTGCGGATGGCTATATGCCATCGACAGACTTCAAAAGCTTTGTAGATGCATGCGACGTCGTGACCTATGAATTCGAACATGTCAGCGAAAGTGCGTTGCTATATGCGGCGAAAGAGGGAAAATTGAAACCATCCGTAGATGCGGTTGCACTCAAAAGGGAGAGAACAGCGGAGAAGGAGTTTCTCGACAGGAATCACTTTCCAGTGGGCCCTTTCAGAATAGCCGAAAGTGCAGACGAGGCTGTCATTGCTGCAAAGGATTTCGGCAAGTCGGTTATCAAGTCATCCAGAGGCGGATATGACGGCAAGGGTCAATTTTATGTTAAAGACGGGCGGCTTGAAACCGCTCACCTGCCGTCCGGAGAACGTTTTGTTGTGGAGGAATTCATTGAGTTTGATTATGAAGCATCCATCATAGCATCCAGGGGACTCGACGGCAGAAAACATTTCCACACCCCCTCCCTCAACATAAATGAGTCCGGTATTCTGTTTTACAATGAGGCACCCAGCAATGATTGCGGCATGAGAGATGTGGCATCGCGACTGATGGATACACTCGATTATGTTGGTGTTATGGGAATAGAGTTCTTCATCATCTCCGGTAAAGCGCTGATTAATGAATTTGCCCCGAGAGTTCATAATTCAGGACATCACACACTCCACGGTTCTTCTATTTCACAATTTGAGCAGCACATACGTGAGATAACTGGCCTGCCGGTTCCCATGCCCGTTCTGCTCAAACCCAGCGGAATTGTCAATGCAGTCGGTGTAGAACTTGACAGGGTGGTTGAAAAGCATCTGATGAAAATACCTGAGACGCATGTCTACCCGTACGGCAAGAGCGAGCTGAGAAGGCGAAGGAAAATGGGACATGTAAACATCAACGCTTCGAATCTTTCTGAATTGAGTGAAAGGAGGAAAAGCGTAATCGAAACAGTTTACGGCGAATCACCGCGTGCCTACTTCACATAAATGAAGCCACACCAATTCATAGACGGGTGGCAGAGGGCATTATCAGAGTGGTTGTTCAGTTCTGCTCGCGGCCCGTCTCAACCTGTTCATGATGGCGAGGCCAATATCCGTTTCGATGACACCTTCGGCAATTATAACGTCAACGCCTGATACATCAAGTTCCCTGATCGCAGAGTAAAGCCTTCTTGCGATGCCCGCACCGTCGTTTCTGCCCCCAATCCTCAGTGTAACGTCGCCGGAAGCCCTGCACTCATCAGTAATCATGAGCCCGACTCTCTTCCCCATTGCCCTGTATTCCCCGCAGAGTCTGATGACAGTTGCTTCCGTGCCTGGTCCGTATTCTACCAGAATGAGAATTGCGCGTTGAGGCGCATAATGAGTGTATTTCATTCCCGGGGACGGGACGCCATCCGGCGATGCATATATCCTGTCCATGGCAGCAGGGTGCACAACCACATTTCCAAGAAAGGCCCTGAGCTGCTCGAGAGTCACGCCGCCGGGCCTGAGTATTTCCGGCACCGCCCTTCGCACATCAAGGACTGTGGATTCCAGACCTATCCCGGACCTGCCGGAGTCTATTATGAAATCAACCTTGCCTGAAAGTTCCAGTACAGCCTCAGCAGCAGATGTTATGCTCGGACGTCCGGAAATATTGGCGCTTGGTGCAGCAACAGGCACTCCGGCGGCAGATATGAGTGCCAGTGCCACGGCGTGCGAAGGCATTCTTACCGAAACGCTGTCCAGGCCGGCCGTCACAACTTCCGGAACGTCCGGTGACTTCTGCAACACAAGGGTAAGCGGTCCTGGCCAGAAATGATCCATCAGCCTCCGGGCGACGTCTGGAATCTCAGAAACAACATCATGCACCATTTCGCGCTTCGAGACATGGACTATTACCGGATTATCCGCAGGTCTGTTTTTAACACGGAACACACGCGACACCGCTTCAGCGGAGAGCGCATTTGCACCGAGGCCGTAGACTGTTTCTGTTGGAAAAACCACCATACCTCCTGCAGATATGCAGGCAGCCGCTTCAAGCAGTTCAGCTGTCCGGGGATTGTCCTCACCTACGCTGATTACCTTCGTTTTCAATTTCATCCGCGGCTCGCATTTGAATTGACGCCGGGATTAATACTGCTTTCCATGCTGCTGAGATTAAAGCAGGTGGAATGCGAGTATGACTGCTATGAAGAGAATCGATACAGTATTGACAACCTTTATCAGCGGGTTTATTGCCGGTCCTGCCGTGTCTTTGGTTGCGTCACCAACGGTGTCTCCGACAACTGCAGCCTTGTGCGCGTCAGATCCTTTGCCGCCATATTCTCCCTGCTCTATCAGTTTCTTCCCGTTGTCCCAAGCCGCTCCGCCGACAGTCATCATAATAGCCAGGCCGAAGCCGCTGAGTACTACACCTATCAGGAAACCACCGAGTGCCAGAGGACCCAGCAGGAATCCTACAAGGAGTGGTGAAAGTATGCCAATCATTGCAGGAATGGCCAGCTGTCTGAGCGCCTCTTTTGTGACGACATCGACACATTTGCCATAATCCGGCTTCTCTGTTCCTTCGAGTATCTTCGGGTTAGACCTGAACTGATTTCTGACCTCTATAACGATCGCCTGGGCAGCTTTTCCAACCGCACCCATGAGGAATGATGTGAAAAAGAACGGCAGCGTTGCGCCGATGAGCAGCCCGGCGAGAACGAGAGGGCTGTTTATGGCGAGCGAGGAAGCGGAGTATCCTCTCGCAGATATGTAAGCATAATATGCAGCAAACAGTGCCAGCGCACCAAGTGCCGCAGAACCAACAGCGTAACCCTTAGTGATTGCCTTTGTTGTATTCCCGACTGCATCCAGCGGATCCGTTCGCTCTCTGACTTCCTTCGGGAGGCCCGCCATCTCAGCTATTCCACCCGCATTGTCGGTTATCGGACCAAATGCGTCGACCGAAA
>DAHXLZ010000031.1 GCA_027365715.1 Methanomassiliicoccales archaeon
GCCACCGAGCTAGATATTTTCCTATCTGTAAGAAAACCAAGGATACCGGAAGGCGAATCATTTCCTCCACTGGACTGTGTGTGCCGGGGTACTGAATTTACATTGGCTTGTGAGTTGGTATACGCTGTTCCTGGTGAGGTGGATTGCATAGCTGCCGCAGACCAACTGTCCGGGTTTGCACGGAATGGGTTTACTCCCGAAAACTGCATGAAAGTTGTCAGCAGAAGAAAAACGGAAAAAAGTGAGATAACCATGCGCAAAAAGTCAGGCCCTCCGGTGCCCGCTCTATCGTAGTGTACAGAAGAGCTTCTTACCATCATTCAAAAATTACACCCCGGGATGCGCGTATGAAGGTTAGCCCGCAGATATCTGACAATGATATTTTGCATGGTGTGCAGTCGAACATCTGCCTCATCTCCATGAATAAGGCATAATTTCTGCGAGATTTCCATTGAACATACCGTGCCGCAGTATGTGCAGCTCAGCCTCGAAGGCACTGTCAGAGTGCATCATCCCGTTCCGGAACAACACATAAGCTGTATTTACTTCGTTCGCCTGATTTGCTTTGATGAACAAATTACAGGAATTTTGACTGTTTCAGACCTCGGCTTTGAATGGTCCGAGTTGCATAGAATGATTTGTCGCCAGGCACACGTCCCATGCAAAATGAGATAAGATTAGCCCGGAAGCGATTCATCGGAAATCAATACCCGCAGACACGTTCTTTATCTGGCGCGGGCTCAGTTCCCTCGCGACCGTGAAATTATGACCGGAAGGCTTTCTGAAGTCAGAGTGCTAGTGACAGGCGGAAGCGGCAGCATAGGCAGGGCCATCGTGAGGGCGCTGCTGAGGGAGGGCGCATTTGTAGCAATGGCGGCCAGAGCCGGACAGAGACTCAAGGATGCCAGTCAGGATTTGAGAAGAGACGGACTGGACGCATTCGCAGTCGTCATGGATATCGAATCTCACGACTCTATAACGGAAGTGGTAAACCTGTTGCATTCCAGATGGGGAGGAGTCGATGTGCTGTTCAACTGCGCAGGGACAGGAATGGAGCACTTCAACCCGGCATTCACAACTCGTGCAATGCCTTTCTATTCATATGACATTGCCTCAATGCGGAAGGCCATGGACGTCAATTACATTGGCTATTTCGCAGTGACGCAGGCCTTCATGCCCACTTTCCTGGAGCAGGGAAGCGGCAGGATAGTTAACATCGAAGTCGACAGCGAGCTGCTGGCAATCAGGGGTTTCGCACCCTTCTCCCCTGCACGGTCTGCGACGGACACACTGACCATGATTATGGCAAAGGAGTTTGAGGGCAGCGCACTTTCGGCAAATCTTCTGACGCCGGGCGGATTTGTAAAGGGAGGAATGTTTCCAGCCGACACGCCAGCCGGGGCATTCGGTAAACTGCTTGAGCCGGAGGTTATGGGGCCGCCGGCTGTCTTTCTTGCTTCGCGCGATGCTGAGGGCCTGAATGGAAAGCACATCGTTGCATCAAAATTCAAATCCGGATAAATCTGGCAACATTTTTTCGCAGTAATTGAGCAGAACTGAGCATGTTTGCAATTGTTCTGATATTTAGATTAAAACAGAGTGATATACCATATAATTCAGTTTAACAGTGTCAAATGACATAATAATTACACTAAATATTAAAATAGTGCCTTCTAAAATGACACAAAACAGCATGTCACAAAAAGAGCAGGGGGTCTGACTGCTGGCGGTGAACAGCGGTGACACCGCATGGGTTCTTGCCTCCGCTGCCCTTGTCATGATAATGACGCCTGCGCTTGGCTATTTCTATGGAGGGATGGCAGGGAGGAAAAACATCCTTTCGCTGATCGGTCAGTCCTTTGCTGTGCTTGCAATTGTAAGCGTTCAGTGGGTGCTAATTGGTTTTTCAATCGCATTCGCGCCAGGACCGGCAGGAGTGCTGCATGGATTCATTGGCGGAATACAATACATCGGAATGGCCAACATGGGATACAACACCACTTATCCAGGTGTGCCTAACGTCAGCATAAGCACTTTCATGATATTCCAGGCGATGTTCGCCGTTATCACACCTGCACTGGTCAGCGGAGCCTTCGTCGGCAGGATGAAATTTTCAACGTTCATTGTATTTACACTTGCCTGGACTACGCTGGTATACGACCCCGTCGCACACTGGGTATGGGCCTACGACGGCTGGCTCCACGGAATGGGAATACTTGACTTTGCAGGCGGTACAGTAGTTCACATGAATGCCGGAGTCGCCGGCCTGGCAGCAGCCCTCTTCATAGGGCCGAGGTTGACAAAGCATGACGGCGCTGAGCACTCAGAGCCGACGCTGACCATACTCGGTGCGGCTCTCCTCTGGTTCGGATGGTTCGGATTCAATGCTGGCTCGGCTCTCGGTGCATCCTCAGTGGCAGTCAACGCATTCATAGTAACAAACACCGCTGCTGCCCTGGCGTCACTCACATGGCTTGGATTGAGCTGGCACTACACAGGGAAGGCGAGCATGCTTGGTGCAGCATCCGGTGCGGTCGCGGGGCTTGTAGCGATTACACCTGCATCCGGCTTTGTGAATATCTGGGGAGCTCTTGCAATAGGCTTCGGAGCAGGTGTCATCTGTTTCTATGCGGTTGCATGGAGGAACAAAACCAGAGTTGACGATACACTGGATACATTTGGCGTTCATGGAGTTGGCGGAGCATGGGGAGCGGTTGCAACCGGACTGTTTGCAACTGTCGCGGTGAACTCGGCAGGCGGCAACGGGTTGTTTTATGGAAATGCCGGGCAGGTGGCAATACAGCTGGTTGCCGTGGCGGCTTCATCAGCATACTCATTTCTGATGACAATAGGCATACTGAAGGTGCTGGACACTGTTATGGGTGTCAGAGTACCCGCAGAGCAGGAGCAAACCGGTCTGGATATTGCACACCACGGGGAGAGGGGTTACTCAGGTGTCGACAGGAGAACGATTGCAGAAACTGGAGTGAGACTTACACTGACGCTGCAGCAGGAGGATGGGGCAAATGTATCAGACATGATGGGCGACGGCATGAGTTTTGTAGTAAAGATGACATCTGATGAAATAGCAGAACTCAGGGGTATGGTCACTGGAACCATGTCACCGATCGC
>DAHXLZ010000033.1 GCA_027365715.1 Methanomassiliicoccales archaeon
TGAAGAAGTTTGCAAACGCCCTGTCGAGTCTGTGCAGCACGTCCTGCAGAACCTGTGAATGCACTGAACCGTATTCTGCATTGTCTTCCTTCACAGCAGGCAGTTCGTTCTGCTGCATGCTGTAATTGACACTGACACCGGCTCTGTATGGCACCGATTCTCTGTTCAAGCGCTGCATTGTAGAGCGTGCGGCAGAGCTCCAGCTGGCTGTTGATGACGGCAGCCTGCCCGTCGGTCGGATAAATCCTGTATTTGAATGCCCTCTTCATTCACATTCCTGTTTGTTCGGCAATGTAATCATATTCGCATTATTATAGCTCGCTTTCATCCCACTGCTAAAGCATGCGGGATTTCCAGCTCGCAATGTTAAAATACGGGCTAAAACTGATTGAACATTCACGCAGGGGGGCTGCAAACTACATGACAAGGAGGGATATTTTAGCGGTTGGAACTGTCATGCTTGTTATCGCGCTGCTCGTTTATTTCACCCCCGTACAGACCACTTTCTATGCAAACTACAATGCATTTTCCCCCTCACCGAAGCAGGGATGGTACGATCTTGGGCTGCTGTACATTCCGGCGGGCGACACGCTGTATGCCAGACTGCTGTCGGAGTCAGCCATGGTTTTTGGCATCGTTGCACAGAATATGTGGGATGCTTTTGTGGCAGGCAACGCATCTGCTCCAGAATTCATTTCTTCGATTCATGGCAGTTATGGTAGTGTTTCATTCACCCCGCGGAGCGGGACAGCGTTTTACCTTGTGGCGGGGGCATCATCAGGCAATGCGTTGCCTTCATTCAAGACGATTATTGTCACCACCAGCCAGCACAGCCTCGAGGATTATGCGATTTTAGCCGCGCTGCCCGGACTCATTCTGGTTGTGCTATCCATGACATATGATCGATTCAAATCGGCGTGGTTCGGGGTTGTCAGAAGGCATAGATGACAAATGCAGCGGCAAAATAACAAAGGCCTATCAGCAGATATATGACAGTGAGAATGAACTGCTGCTTGAAGACGTATGCGAGGTCGTCATCTCCGAACGGTATCTTATGGTCAACAAGCTCCTTTACATACATTCTCGCGCCGAAATCCCAGAAGGCACCAACGAACATCACTGCAACGGATGAGATGGCGAGAACGTCTGGCATCACTTCTCTGTAATTGAACAGGTGCAGGTATCCGAACGGGGCCGGAACCGCCAGGAGCAGGATCAGGATTCCAATCGGATAAAACGCGTAAGTCAATCTGGCTCTTCTCAATGCCTTTGCTGCCAGTCGAACTTCGGTTTGTTCGGCTCTGTCCAATTTCATGTCATCCCGGACGCTTGGGCGAGCCTTTTTCCTTTATCTGTGTCAGCTGCTGTTGTGTGAAGTGGCAGAGGTACCAGTGGTTGCCAATCTCAATCTTGGGCGGTGGTGTGTCCCTGCACATATCCTGTCTGTAAACGCAACGATCGGAAAACCTGCATCCCGCCGGAACATTAACAGCATTGCCGATGTCACCCATTATTTCAAGTGCGCCCGGATTCCAGTTTGGCGTTGGCACGGGAACAGCCTGTATGAGCGCCTTGGTGTAGGGATGCAGTGGATTTTTCAGAAGGCCCTCGGTTTCAGAAAGTTCAACGCCAACACCCAGATACATGACAAGAATCCGGTCAGCCAGGTACCTGGCTGAAGCGATGTCGTGTGTGATATACACTATAGTCAGTCCGAGATTATCTCTCAAATTCAGCAGGAGATTCATGAAGCCTGCACGCAGTGAGACATCCAGCATCGAAATCGGTTCATCTGCGATGAGAAACTCGGGTTTGAGAACGAGCGCTCTCGCTGCCGCTACCCGCTGTCTCTCGCCTCCGGACAGTTCGTGCGGAAACCTGTCCAGGTAGTTCTCAGGGGGTCGCAGATTGACTGTGATCAGTGCTTCGTTTACCAATTCTACGACTTTGTTGGGATTCCTCGTTACCTTATGTGCGATTACAGGTTCCTGTACGATGTCAAAAACAGTCATCTTTGGATCGAGTGAATCGTACGGATCCTGAAAAATCATCTGTGTCTGCCGGCGGAAAGAGCGGTAATTCTTCCCGCCATCTCCCAGTTCTCCAGAACCCACATCGATAAACGGGCTGTTTGCTTCCTGGCTCCCGGTGTCGACTGCTTTGAGTCTGAAAAATAACTTACCACCGGTAGGCTTGAGCAAAGCGAGCAGTGTTTTGCCCAGCGTTGTCTTGCCGCTTCCGCTTTCACCGACTATGCCAAAAACTTCATTCTCGCCAATTTCCACAGTTATATCATCTACCGCGCGCACGACTTTTCCATTGACATTGCTGCTGAACACTGCTCCGAATAGAGTTGAGCGGATATCGAAAAACTTCGACAGACCTTCTGTCCTGATGAGCGGCCGGAGCGATGATGGCGGCATACGGCGCATTTCCAAAACCCTGTCTTTGAATTTATTCGCAGCAGTGAGCTTTCCTGAAAATACATCGGATGCGAAGTGGCAGGCGCTGAAATGATTCGCTTCCACCTCCACTAACGGAGGATCCTTTTCACTGCAGATATCATTCGCGAAAATACACCTTGGTGCAAATCTGCACCCCGACGGGGGTGAAATAGGATCAGGCGGCGATCCGGGAATGCCTGCCAGCATTTCCCGGGACTTTGCAATGGAAGGATAACTTTCCAGCAGCGCCCTTGTATACGGGTTGCCTGAAGACTCGTAAATATCACCGATACTGCCAATCTCCATGATCCTGCCGGCATACATGATCGCGACTCTGTCTGCGAGCTGTGCAACGACGCCTATATCATGTGAAATTACAATCATCGAGTCGATATCCGACTTCTTCAGTTTTTTCAGTTCGAAGATTATCCTCGCCTGTGTAATCACGTCCAGGCCGGTAGTAGGCTCGTCGGCTATTACAAGTCGCGGCTTGAGTGCGAGAGCCATGGCGATCACTGCCCGCTGCTTCATTCCGCCGCTGAGTTCGTGTGGATAAGCCGTTAGAACCGAAGGGTTGAGGCCTGCGTGTTTTACAGTTTCCACCACACTTTCATGGATTTGCTCTTCGTCCATATCCGTGTGCAGCCTGTAAGCTTCGCCGATCTGTCTCTCAATGGTGTATACAGGATTAAAAGCATTCATGGAGCCCTGAAATACCATGGAGATGCCTTTCCACCTGATGTTCCGCAGCTTCTCAGAGAGCATGTTCCTTGTCTTTCTTTTTAGCCTGCGGGAAGCTTTACCGGAAAATTCCGCACTTGTAACCGTCTCATCCTGAAAATTCACTTCTCCCGTCACCATGGCGTTTTCCGGTAAAAGGGAAATGATGGCTGTGGCCAGAGTGGTTTTGCCCGAGCCGCTTTCGCCAAGGATTCCAAGAGTCTCGCCGTCTAACAGTTCGAGATTTATGTGGTCCAGTGCATTAACAACCCCGTCGTCTGTTTCAAAGGTTATGGAAAGATCCCTGATTGTAATCACTCTGTCTCTTGTTTCAGACGCCCCTGTCCCAACAGCGGACTGCATTCCTATCTTCTCCTGAGTCTTGGATTGACAACCTCGTCGAGACCTCTCGACACGAATACAAATGCGAAAACGAACATTGTCAGGGCTATTGTTGGCGGCAGTACCCACCATGGTGCCTGTGCGGCGATATAAAAGTTGGAAAGGAGCGCGTTGAGCATGCTGCCCCATGTCGGTATCTTGAGGGATGCGACACCGAGAAACTGCAATGTTGAAACACCGGCAACAGCACCCCCAATTCCTATTGCAGTGAGATAAGCCAGAAGAGGCGTCATATTGCTGAGCATATGCCTCCTGAGAATCTGGAGACTTCCTGCGCCGGAGACCCTTGCCGCCTCTATAAAAGCGTGCGTTTTCAGGGATTTGACGACGCCGATAAGAGTGAACGTGGCAAATGGCCATCCTACGGCTGTCAGAATGAGTATAATATTGAAGAAATTTTTTGGAAGGATTGATGACAGCACTATCAGCAGCGCGATGAATGGGATTAGGAATATCACGAGCGAAAATGTCTCCAGTACCGAGCCGAGGAAACCGCCAATATAACCAATGGCCATTGCAAAAACAACTGAGATTATAATGGTGCCCAAAGCTACCAGTATACCAATCTCCCAGTCAACAGGGAAGCTTGCCACCCAGAAACTCCAGAGATCCTGTCCATATATGTTGGTGCCGAACAGATAGGTATTGCCGGATGGCGCATGCAGAGTCGGCGGGATGGGGTTTATATCCCTGCCCGATCCGGAGTAGGCCACGATATGGCCGTTGTTTGTGACAAAGCCAAATGATGTTCTTCCTGTAGCTGCATTCTTGAACAGAATGGGTGAGGATATTGTAATACCGGAGGAATAGCTGGCGAACCACTGGATGGGGTATTGGGAAAGCGGAACTGCTACAGCCAGCACTGAACCGGTTGGAGTTGAGAGTATGAAACTCGAAGTGTCGGGATCATACAGCGGCCTGTTCGAGAAAATACCATTGCTTGATGGAAGAGCTAAGAAGGAATTTTTGTAGGAAAGCTTCCCCACTCCTGCGAGGACATAAAGTTTACCCTGTGTTGTTACATCAATATATGACGGAAAACCTGAGCTTCCCTGGGTAGTGCCGAAGTTGAGTATCTGTGACGGAGGGGAAAATAACTTCACTTGGGTGCCGTTGGACAGGTACACCGCGTACAGAGAATTCCCGCTGGAGACGAGCGCAACATTATAGGTGTTGACGCCGAGCTGATAATCCACAGGTATAACAGGTGCAATGGTCGTGTCTACAGGAGACGTGAAATTGCTCTGCCACAGGAGATTTCCATGAGCTGAGCCGAAACTGTATAGCGTAGAGTCCTGAGCGATTATCACGGCGGCGTTTGGGACGTCGTTGGGTGCAAAGTTTGCCCCATAGTACACAGGAGTCGATGGAGCAGAAGTTCCTGGAAGTTTCAATGACCAGCGGATTGACAGTGGATTGTCATAATAACTCTGAAGAAGGTATGAACCAGTTGAGGCGTTCCGAACGACAATAAAAACAGATCCCGATTGAAACACGCCTGATGCTGATGCGGACTTCTGATAAAACGGAACCCATGCAGGGAGAGGTGAAACTGAAGGCGGCGAGCTTGAGACCGGCTGCATGATGATGCTGCCATTGACGACAGCTGTCTCGTTGGAAACAAGATGCGGCGTGCCTGTTCCGGGTCTCGAGTTGAGCCATTGTATCTGACTGAGGCTTAATTCTCCCGAGGACGTTCCTACAAGAAGATAGTTGTTGTATTGAAACGCAGAGTAACCACGAGAGCCGAAATATGTGAAATTGGAAAGCGAAAATACTGTCGGTGAAAACGCATAGCCGCCGGAAACATTTACAGTTTCGAGAAGAAATTGAGAACGGTTCTGAGTGGTTGGGCTGCCCCCCAGACCGAGGCCGTACTCCAGACCGCCAGGCGTTCCGGCATAAAGGAGATAAGATCCCTTACTCGCGAGTGTGTATGCAGAAGGCGAATTGACGCTTCCGTTATTGACGAATGAGTGTGTAACGTAACTGTTCAGCTCAACAGTCGGTCTGTACGTGTCCTCTGCGGGGGCAAAAAATGTCAGCGGCTGATGCAGTTCAAGAAGAGGCGACAGTATTGCCACGATCGCAAAAAACAGAAGAATGTAAAAACCGGCTTTGCCGTAGCTTGACCGGTAATACACTTTCCACATTTTTCTGAGTCTTCCAAGCTGGAAACCGAGCCTTTCCCTTCTGAAGCTCTGTTGCAGTTCCGGTTGTTCTTGTCGTGTCATCAGGATGCCTCACAGGCTTATTCTGGGGTCTATCCATGCATGTATAAAATCCAGTGCCGAATAAACGAGTATTACTATTAGAGAGATAACGAAAAGGGCGCCTTCGCTTAGCGGGTAATCCTCAGTGAGGGTTGCATCGTAAAGTTTATGACCTATGCCCGGCCACGAAAATATTATTTCCACTATCACGGCACCGCTCGTCAAAAGCGCGAATTCGAGCGCCATTCTTGTCGATATCGGAATCATCGCATTCCGTGCGGCGTGATGGAACATTATTGTCCGCTCAGGAACACCCTTAGCCCTCGCAGTAGTTATGAAGTCCTCCCCGAGCACGGACACCATGGCTGCCCTCATTGTAAGCACATGGGCCGCAATTTCAATGAAGACAAGACTGAGCAGGGGCAGTGCCATTTTATACAGAACATATTCCGCATTGGCCAGTGAGAAATGGGTGAGATAATATGCCGGGAAGCCTGATCGCACAGGGAAGATGCGGAAGTATGCCACCAGGTAAACATAGAGCATTATGGCGAGGACAAAATAAGGTATCGAACTCAGGAGCAGGCTGCTGGTATTAATCGCAGCCTCGCTCCGCTTTCCACGCATCCAGGTGGCAATTATGCCGATTGGAAGACCGAACACAAATGAGAGAACTGCCGCTGTGCCGAGGAGTAAAAGCGTATAAGGCATTGCAGATGTTATGACCTGCATAACGCTTTCCTGCCTGTAGAAGTCAAATCCGAAGTTGAATGTGAACATATCCTTCATGTAAATGAGAAAGCCTGTAAAACTCCACTTTCCTCCTGAAAGCCCGAGTGATGCTTCTATGGCTTTAAGTTCACCAGGCGGAAGATTTTTGCCCTTTGCACCAATGAGGAACAGTTCAGCCGGGTTCCCGGGCATCAGCCTGAATATTACAAACAGAACCACGGCCATAACAAGTATCAGAACGAGAATCTGGATCACTTTTCTCGCAAGTAAATACGGATTCATTTGATGACCTGACCTTTAATCAACTGCATCATGCCATATCTATTAATCCCTTGAGCTGAAATCGTGACAAAAGCTGTTCAGGCACGCAGCGCTGCCGGCTGCGTAGCCTGAATTAAGAAATTTACGTCTTAATTTTTCTTTGTTACGTCCTGCGAAGTGGTCTCTGTAGAGGACTTCACCGTCGAAGAACCTCCCGAACCGCCTTTCTTCCTCCTGATTGAGGAAATATACAATGCTGCAAAGACAACTGTAAGGACTGCAAAGAGGCCCATCAGACCGAGTGCCCATGCCGGAACAGACGACAGAGTCTTAGTGGTCTTGGTGGTAGTGGTGGTGGTAGTGGTCTTGGTGATTACATAGCTTGGGAGCAGATAGATTGTTTCGGTCGTCTTCGATGGACTCGATCCGCCGACTTTCACTGTTATGGTCACAGGTGTCAGGACGCTGACGTTCGGCGCCACATAGCTGAAGACAAGGCTGCCATTGGCTGCTGTGGTGCCGCTGGTGGAACTCACGTTGCCTGTAGACACGCTGATTGTTACTGGAACGCCGGAAGAAGACGGACCCTGAGGAGTGTTCAGCGTGGTATTTACGAACAGATTGTATGTGGCATTTCCCTTGAGCACGGTGACTCCGTTCGTGGTTATGCTGCCCTGAATGTAGGCGTAAGCCACGGAGGTCGGCGCCACGCTGTTGTAGAACTGCGTCGAAGCAATCGTTGTCGTAGCCACTTCGCCGCCGGAGCCCATAGCACTGAGCTGGAACTCATCAAATGGCACCAGGTAATTGTCAGTGTATGCCTGCTGGCTGAATCCCACAAATGCTCCGCTTGGACTGATAACCGACTGGTAGAGTGCTGGCGAGAATGTCGCGGTGGCGTTTCCGGTCGCGTTTGTCACGAGCGTAAGTCCGGGCATGGTACTGCTTCCGAAGAACATGTTCGGATTGTATGCCTGAATCTGAGTTCCTGCATTGTTTATGAGGTAGCCCCTGTTCGCACCAAGTGCGTTCTGACTCGTCAGCGTTACTGCATAATTCGGCACGCCGGCACCGGTTGAATTTGTCACGTTCACAGTAACCGTTGCCTGCCCGCTGCTTGAAATAGATGCCGAACTGACACTCAGGCTGATTGAAACACTCGCTGCCGCTGAACTTTGCGCGATTTCCACTGGCATTTCTACTGGTTGCTGCACACCGAATCCGCTGGGGTTGCTCGCAGAAGTCAGTTCACCGATTGAACCATAGGGAGCAACGCCAACAACAGATGAGCCTGCGGCATAATCGCCCAGGAACAGATACGAACTGAACACGCTTCCCATGTCGACATAACTTACCATCGGACTCGCTGCAACCAGGACACTAATGTTCCCGCTTGCCCCGGTAACTCCCGTGACTGAGGTTATAGCATAACTGGTCACGGGCACCGTAGAGAACACAGTCAGGTTATGGCTGCCATTATTAGCGACATACAGATTGCCACTTCCATCAAATGCAAGTGCCGAAGGCGTGGTTCCAACTTTGAGCACCTGAATTATTGTTCCGGATTTAGCAGACGGTGCGATTGCCGTAACATTTCCGGTTGCTTCACTTCCAGCGAATATGTAGCCGTTCTGCGCATCGAATGCCACCGAGGTTGGACTTCCGCTCACGTTGATGAAGCCGATGACGACATTGTTTGTTGCGTCGATCACAGAAAGATTGTTTGACAGCTTATTCGCAACATAGACATTGCTGTTCATTGGATCGAATGCTATGCCCGACGGTCCTGAGCCGACTGCAAGCGTAAACAGCACTGTATTCTTGGAAACTTTGGCGCTGGAACCGTTTATGACAGAGACATTGTGCCCACCGCTGTCTGCCACATAGAGCGTTCCGTTGACTGAGTCAAACGCAATGCCCGCTGGTGCCTTACCGACAGTTATGCTTCCCATATTGGTAACCACGACCTTCGCCAGGGTGCTGTTGTATGCAGATGCGTTAAGCATTGTAACGTTGCCGCTGCCTTTGTTGGCCACATAGACAAAGTTGTTATTCGCATCAAAGGCAAGGCCGTCCGGAGAAGTGCCGACTGGCACAGCTGCAGTCTTGTTCGCCAGACCAGTGGTAGCATTAAGCTGCACCACAGTAACATTGTTAGAGCCCGAGTTCGCTACGAAGAGGAATCCTGTCATGGAGTTAACAGCGATTGCTGAAGGTGATGTGCCAACAGATATCGAGCCTGCAATCGGATGCGATGTATTGGTCAAATTTATGACCGTCACGTTGTTTGTCAATGAATTCACTACGTAAAGGAAACCATTGGCAGGGTCAAAGGCCGCTGAAACGGGACCTGTTCCTGTGCCAACATTCTGCGAATACTGGAAGTATGCCGGGAGGATTGTAGTGCTCTGGAAACCGAAACCGAATATAGGATTGTAAGAGGTTGTGTTCGTTATCGACTGCGATGAACTTGTGTTAAGCATGCTTATGGCGCCCTGGAGTGACTGGATATCGTACGAGTAACCTGAAATCGGTGCGCCTGTGAGGGCATCAGTTACAGTGATGTTGACCTTCTGGTAAGGCTTTCCATTAACGAGCACAGGCATGGAGGTTGTCGTATAAGCGACAGGCTGGGGTTGAACATCAATGTGCGTGTAGCCGAGACCTGGCAGAACAGTGGCGTTTGTTGCGGAATAGGCTGCGACTGAGATGTTTATCTGACCCACATAATCTGATGTGTAAATCAGCGGATTCTGCGGAAGAACCTTGAACTCCCACATTATCTGCCCGGCGGAATTTGTGACTTGTTTGTCCGGGGTTATGTTAAGCAGCGCGCCCTGCGGCGAGTATCCGACCAGGACTGTCATTCCTGGCATAGGCTGCCCGTACTGGTTACGGACCTGTATTGTGGCATTGCCGTATTGACCGTTCATATAAACAGTCTTTTGTGTTACGACACCTACACCCAGCTTTACAGGGACAAATGAAGAGGGTTTGCTTACTGCCGGAGCAGAACGCAGGTGAAGCGACAGGAAATTCCAGTACATGAAAGCCGCGTATGGGAGAGCATCCTTTATTACGCCGGTGAATGTGGTGTTTGTAAACGGCAGTATATCGACAGGATAACCGAGATTTATTATGGTTGATTCCTGTGCTGCAATGCTCTGTATCTCATATGCTATGGAGAGCCTCGTTGTGAAGGTACTGATGGTGTTGAGCTCGTTGGTGAGCTTATTCATCAGATTGGTTACCTGTGTTCCAGTCATGAATGTGCCATTTGAGAATGTGATGTTGCTGAACGGACCCAGGTAGAAACCGGATCCAAGACCCACGGTGGTGTTATAGAAAAAGAAAAAGTCTGTTGTCGGGTCTCCGAATATACCGGTTATGCCGAGGTTTATAGTGTTGTATGAATAGGTAATGAGATTGGATACAAGTGTTGTAAACGCTTCCTGAGAAACGGTTGTTGGTATTCCGATTGAATCCCATTCCTTTGCTATCACCAGTGCACCCTCCACACCCAACGGGTCTTCACTGGCCACAGTAATCTGCATGTCTGCAGTGACCGGTTTTCCTTTATAGTTGTACTGGTGGGTTGAATTGTCATACTTCATGCCCGGCGTAGCATTGAGCAATGCCATGGCCTTGGCGGGGTTGTATGTATACTGAGGAGTGTTGTAGTTGTGCCAGACAACATCAGAAACCGGAACAATTGGCTGACCCAGAACAGTATACCCCTGATCGATGACCGAAGCCAGATAAGCCTTGTTGGTTGCATAATTCAGAGCCTGTCTCACCGATGTGAGATTGAACGGGGCATTGGATGCAAAGGAGTTGAGTTGTATGTAACCATATGACGTAGATGGTTTATTGTAAATGTATGTATGCGGCATGATTGCAATCGTTGGCAGGAATGTTGGGGGTAATCCCTCTTCAATCGTATTCACCTGTCCAAGCAATTCTGCCGTTGCGGCGGCAGAAACCGAACTGTACTGGGGCACGTTCAGTTCCCAGAACTTCGGTGTGTACTGCTGAAGATACGGAACATATTGAACAAAGTAGTGCGGATTGACAAATAACTTGAAATACTGCTCGGGAAGCCATGAGCCCTGGGGGATGCCGTAACTGTTGCTCATCATGAACGGGCCAGTCCCGACCAGACCGCTGGCAGTTCCCGTCGTCGGGTTGTACCCCATATTCCACGCATCATAACCATTGTGCCTACAAGCAACCTGTCAGTGCAATTCGATTTGTCGCAGCAGGCTGTCACATTCGTAAACTCCACGCTTGAATCCATTGTGCTTCCTTACCACCTGTGGGTACGCCATGACTTTGCTTCAACAATAAGCACTGCCTGGAATTATACCGGTCAGCCCAATGGTTATGATGCGTGGAGTTTACGAATGTGACAGCCTGCTGCGACAAATCGAATTGCACTGACAGGTTGCTTGTAGGCACAATGTTCACTACGCTGGAATACAGTCCGCCGAAATCAAGCGAACTCTGGAGTATTTTCCAGGAAAGAATTACATCTGCCGACTGA
>DAHXLZ010000035.1 GCA_027365715.1 Methanomassiliicoccales archaeon
TCGACTTCAAACGATATACAGTTCAGCCTCACAAACGGGTCGTACAACTACAGTGTCTACCAGCTTCAGGGGTGGAGTGCCAGAAACGGCTCAGGAACAGTGACTATACATGGCGGCAATTCCACCGTTTTCGTGAGCTTCGGTCAGATTACATACAGTGTTGATTTTACAGAAAATTCGTTTACCGGAAAGAAGTGGAGCGTAGAGGTTGGAACCCACTCCGCAAATTCAACATCTGATTCTATTTCCATTTCGCTGCCAAACGGCACTTACGCCTATAACATAACCCCGCCTAAAGGATTCGCGTTGATTGGCACTGATCGCAATATTACCGTTTCAGGTTCCGGCGTAATGGTATTTCTGAATTTCACCGAGACTTCCATTTCTCCTCAAAAGAACAGTAACGGACAGAAGATATTCATGCTCGATCCAGCTGTCGCGGCACTGATCGCTGTTACTGTTATCCTGGCGGCTGCAGCAGTTTTCTTAATATTCATTTTGCCTGCACGGCGTAAGCGCAACTGAACGCAAGGCATGTATCGAATTTTCAGTTTCTGCTGCGCACCAGACCCAGAGGAGCGCTTGTTATGCATGTTTCGAAGTCATTTGTTACCGCCTTCCAGTCATATTTGCTTGCTGTCATTCTACCGTTGTTTCCCATCTCCACCCTTGTATCCTTCAGATCTAGAAGCTGATGCATAACATCCGCCAATCTGACTATGTTCCCCACGGGATAATAGACACCATTCTTATGATCTGATACAAATTCAGACGTGCCGAACACTTCAAGCTCTTTGGGGACAGCAACAATTACGGGAAGGCCCAGCGCCATCGCCTCGAGTGTGGCTATGGAAAACCCTTCGCGCTCCGAAGTAAGAACGAAAATCTTGGAGGAAAGAATTGTCCTCACCTTCTCCTCGTCTGAAACGAAGCCCAGGAAGTCTATCTGATCTGCCACTCCTGCTTTAAAGGCATGAGCCATCAATCTTTCCCTTAGCGGACCGCCGCCGATGATCGCCGCCTTTCCAGTCCACCCGTACTTGAATTTCAATCTTGAAAGTGCATCAATGAAGTCCCTGTGCCTCTTGATTTCCACCAGTCTTCCCACAGTGACGAAATCATAGTAATCCAGTAGTGCTGGTATTCCATCTGTCTCTCTGTTCAGCAGTCTGTCAAGATCGACGCCACATGGCACTACACTGACTTTCTTTGCGTCTACCTGAAAATTCTGCTTCAGGCTGTTGGCTGTTACCCCTGAGATCGCAGTGACGACATCGGCAGATGTAAGTCCGATCTGGAGAAGCCGCTTGATCGCCCTGTTAGAAAGCTTGCCAAGTAAACCGCCAAAATAATTGTAATTGTGCCATGCTTCCGGGACGTCGAGGATCTTCACGCAATTAATATCTCTTACCCAGGTTCTCATCGTCAGCAGATGGAGATAAGGAATCGCTTCAACTACAAGGTAATCCGGTTTCCAGTCATTCATTGGATTCTTTGACATAAGGGCAGAGAACAGCAGGCTGTGTGGATGGCTGCGCCGCCCGGAACTGTCCCTCTGGAAATAGTCAGGGAACGCAGGATAGAACCTAGTACCGCCTTCTTCTGTGAAGGCTTTCCGGCAGGTAGTGTAAACATGCACCTCATGACCTTTCCGCGCGAGCCGATTTGCAAGCTCCAAGACCCTTATTTCATAACCCCCGAAATATATCGGAGCACTCTTGTCGGTTATGAACCCAATTTTCAATTGTTCCACATTCTACACCTCGTCTCTACCATTCCAATCATATTGCCATACTTTGGATTCTCACTGATACAGGCAGGCCGACCATTCGAGACAGGCTCACCCTGTCTACAATCTTCCTGCGCTCCGGCGCATCACTGTTGCCGCCCGAACACAGTTGCTCATTGGAATAGCCCGCGATACCTTTCATATACGATTCCCTTTCTTTAGAGAAGACTCAGAAGGAAGATTGGTCAGTAGCGCAGTCTACAGCCCGCAACATCACTCTTGCACCGGCGTGATTTGCAGGCATTGAGCGAAAGCATCAGCACAGCTGGCTATATCTTCCCTTCTGGCTCTTCCTGCCAGGTTTAGGGTGATTATCAAGATTGACGTTAATGAACATTGTGGATATCCAGTAAACATGAGGTCGTAATTGTCCTTATGCCGGTTACGCCCCCGCCACTCAGCACTTATCGCAATCTGCTCGAAATCAATGCACGCACGTCTTTATTGCTTCATTCTCGATCAGTGCCACCCTGTCGTAAGATAGGTAGTCAAGTGCAAATTGTCTTCCCTCCAGCCCTATTTGCAACCTCAGATCATCGTCTTCCAGCAACTTTGTAACTGCCGATGAAAAACCGTCTATATCCCCCTCTTTTACCTTCAAAGTTCCCTTTGAGAAAATTTTCAAGCTTTCAACATCGAAAAGGACAACAGGCAATGATGATGCGAGAGCCTCAGCTATCACAATCGCAATTCCTTCTTCCTTTGAAGGAAAGACGAAAACCCTGCTCCTGGCGTACAACTCCCGTTTCTTATCTTCATTGACGTACTCCGTAACAATTTCAATATTGCCTTCGAGCCCCTTGGTTTTAACCAGCCTGTGCAATTTCTCTAAATCGCCAGAACGGGACATTATCTTCATTCTTACGCCGGGATTGGAGATCCGGACCCGTTCAACGATCTCAGGCAGTTCAAAGGCTCCCTTTCTATCTTCCGCTATTCCAATGAATAAAAGATCGTTGGATTTCTCATTGGACGAATAGAAATCGCTCACGGAAACACCGTTCGTAGTGAGAGCGATTTTGCGATTGGTCGGGAACAATTGTTTGAATTCGTTTATGAGGCTTTCATTGTTCAGCATAATGATCCCGAAGGACCTTTTGAGTACGAAGGAACAAACGAGCCTTTCAAGTGAACGTCTGTTCCTCATTCCTGAATGAATTATATTGACAATGCAGACAAGTTTCCTTCCTGTCAGAAGATGTATCAGGTAGGAGTAAAGCAGGCTGAGGTAATATTCCGAACAATTTAGAAGGAGATCGCAGCCGTATGCAACCCTCAGCGTGTTCATGAATCCCCTGGTAAGGTCCAACAAGCTGCCGCCGGCACAACCGACTACAACCTCTAAATTCTCGAGCTTCGACTTGAAGTATTCATCTGCATCCTGATATGTTTCCGAGTCGACATTTATTACGAAGTTGAAATCCCTACCGCTGATTCTTGAGTATATTTCCAGCGTCCGAACTGTTATTGAGTTCAGGTACCTGCCAAACCTGAATACGGGGAGAAGCAGCACTTTCCTTTTTTCCCATTTATCGAAACGGTTCATAGCCGTCTCGTCAGGAGTGCTGTTGACTTTAAAACATTTCTTTATAATCTCCCCGATGAACACTTATCCCCCGAAATTTCAGTCACATTCAACTTCCACTTCTCACACTTTGCAAAGCATTAGTTCAATTATTGCGTGCCGTGTACAGGGTCCAGTTTGTGACGGTTCGATTTAGCAATGATTCTTAGGACTGGTCACATTGAATTAACAGAGAGAACAGTTAATAAACCACATACTCATCGGTTATGAGGAGGGGGATTAGGTTGTCCGGGACGGAATTGAGCAACGGTGTCTCCGTCATAATACCTGCCTATAACGAGGAGGACAGAATAATCAAGTCCCTTCAATTATACATTCCAGCACTGAAAAATGTCGGCTTGCCTTACGAAATAATAGTTATAACTGATGGAACTGACAGAACCTACGATGTGGCGACAGCCTATTCATCTGATCACGTGTCAGCGTTCAAATTTGAAAGAAAACTTGGCAAGGGAGGTGCCCTGAAGGAAGGAACTGCAAGGGCGAAATACGACACAACATTCTGGATCGATGCAGACGGCAGTTTGTGTCCTGATGATATGTGCAAGATGATCGAAAATTCTGGGCATTACGACTGTGTGGTTGCCTCCCGCTGGCTTCCTGAGAGTGTCTGGGATAAGAGAGAACCTCTTTTCAACATGGCTGTTGGCAGAGTCTTCAATTTCCTGGTTCGCGGTCTTCTCTTTCTATCCATCAAGGATACCCAATGCGGCGCTAAATTGTTTGATACCCGCTTGATAAGACGTGTGACAGCTGCTACACTTGTGACAAACAGAACATTTGACGCCGCCATCCTCTACCATGTAAAGAAGGCAGGGGGAACAATAAAGGAATTACCTGTCCGCTGGAGACACGACGAGGATACAAGGATGCCAATTTTCCGAGTGATACCCATTATGCTTATCACTCTGATCGGCGTAAGGCTGATGAATTTACCCATTAAGAGATATATTCCCACGAGGCTTGTAGGATTTTTCACTCAGCGTTACGCTAGAGATTGATAGCGGCGGTGCGATTGCATCTCGGCGTATGTTACCAGGCCGACTGGTTCTGTCGACTCTGAAACACAAACTGGCGTGGTCAATAGAACGTAGAAATCAACTCGTGGATGCGCATTCAATCTTCAGATCCTTGTAGATGCCGATTAACTGGCTTATCACCTGTTCCCAGGTAAGGTTTGTGAGAACAAATTTGCGTGCTTCGTCTGCAATCTTATCCAATTCTTCGGCATTTGACAGGTAATACACTATTGACCGGGCAAGCGACTCTGCGCTTGAATTTGTGTTGAGCTCC
>DAHXLZ010000051.1 GCA_027365715.1 Methanomassiliicoccales archaeon
GTCCAAGAGCGAATCCCTTGGTGACTATAGAGCCAACCAGATGGGTCATTCGTATGTCAAGAATGAGATGACCCCCTCCAAGCAGGCGTCCCTGAAGCTTTGCAAATTCAGAGTGGGACAGGGCAAAGGCTGCGGTTTCAAGTGTTCTGGCGGCTAAATCCGGTTGAATTTGCTCATGCCTGTTGCGCCTGCGACTCGCTTGTCCGGAAGGTTGTGTTAGTAAATCTATGGACAACTGAAGCAGAATTGAAGTTTCAGGTATGGTAACCGTTTTCACAAGTCTGTGCCGGATATCAGGGTCCGGCATGTAGCCCCGCTGCAACAGCAGTTTAACAATCAGTTGATATCTGTCTTCACCCACGCTTTCTACATCCACCACCCAGTCAGAATCAATCGAACCAATGTGATGAAACTCATTGCCATCTTCTCTATGTTCCATCAAAAGCAGGCAAGGAACCCAGCCTCCAATCAATACCACATTATCTCTATAATCCTGGAGAGCAGCAGCAACTTCCAGTAGTGCAGAATACGCAATCTATACGTTTTCTGAGGCGTACGATTCTATAGTTCTTGGGCCAGGCATTGGATCAGGCCTTCAGATTTATCTTCTTTCTAATCATCTCAGCCTGCTCCGATCCTCTTGCAGGATTGCTCAGAAGGTCTGCATAAAGCTGTATGTCTGAAACAACTTCGAACCCTTCGACTTTCCTGGCTTCTTCAAATATTCCGGTGTCTCTGGGAATGACTAAATGAAGATTGCTGCCAGACTCGACCTTTTTGAGATCGAGCTTTTTCATCCACCAATCAATGTCTCCGTCAATGTAAGTATGGACATCATAAAATCTCGTGTAGGGTGCTATTAAGTAAGCCCCGGAGAACATTGTCAATGCATACCTCCTTCCTTCTGATTCTGACGCCGCACGAGAGATTGCTTTCATAATGGCTTCCGGAGTACGTTCCAGAGAGTAGGTATCCACTATCTGATTCCTGTCGAACTTCATCGAGGAAGCCCAATCCTGCAACAATCTTTCCGGATCTACGATTATGATTTTGCGCCTTGCATCTCTGGCAACGTATCCCTTGGCATCCAGCATGGTGGCCACTTTGTATGCCTCCGCAGGGCTAACTCCTGTTTGCCGGGCAAGTTCTGTAACGGCATAAGCGCGATCGGGATGTGTTATCAGATTTCGGATCACCCGACTTGTTTTTGGAGCTGCGAGTCCTCTCAGGATGCGCCGCTCATATTCCGGTGTCTTCGGAGACGTTCGATCGAAAAACACATTTGCAAAACGCAAATATACATTACCCGTCAGGTCGATATAACCCATTCCTGCGCTCTTGCACAATTCTCGGGTGGATTCCGTCAGATAAGTTGATGCGAAAACCGGATATGAATTGTCGATCTCCCTGGTAAGCAGAGACAACCGATAGATTGCATTTTGAGCTATTCGGGGTTCGCCGATGGTCTTCACCTCCACGACAAGAGTGCGCTTCGTCTTTCCAGCGGTCACACCTACGAGCATATCCGGTCTACCAGTTTTCACAGCTGGCCCCAAGGTAACATTGTCAATCGACATGCTCTCGAGCAACCGTGGTAACTCTTTCTTCAGGGCCAGGATTGTTTCAATTTCGTTTCTAGGAAGTGATTTACTTAATTTCATATATTTACCAATTGGTAAATAACAAATATACTATAAAATGACGTGTGCACATTTTGCTGTAATTCTGAAATTACAAAGATTTTCAGGATATGCTGTGCTGTTGAAAGACACTGGCCCGAATCTCACCGCGGGGTTCCCGAAAGGATGTATCAGATATGCTCACCCAGTTCTATCCAGATGCCGTTTGTATCGGATATGTGGGCAATTTTCCAGTCACCAATTGTGTACGGGCCGGCGGCAATTCTAACTCCATTTCTCTTGAATTCCTTCAGCGCAGCATTCAGCCCTCCTTTTGTGAAATCAAATGAAAAACATAGATGGTCCAGTTCTTCTCCGCTGCGATACTTGCTGTAGAATGGACTGTCGGCCGCATACCAGTTGAGCTCCAGCAGATGCTTTGAGCCTTCACTTTTCAGCTGTGCCCATACCCCTTTTGTTGCTTCCGTACTTCCCCTGCCCACAAGTTTCATGCCAAGCACGTCTGTGTAGAAACTGATGGACTCATCCATGTCTTTGACCCTTATTCCGGTGTATTCGAATTTGAACTGTCTATTACCGCTCATCCTGGCTCATCCCCAATATGTTTTTCCGGTGAAGCATGCGGTCAACTCCCTAAATCCGTTCCTATTGTCACCACGCCATGGGCGCATCGAGTTCGACGGAAATAAAACTGGCGCTTTCACATTCTGGCCAGCAGGAAATCGGGGGCCAGTAGACACGTTCTCATGATGGAGGCAGATAAATGCAATTGTGTGCAATCACAGGTAAATTTGTCAGTCAGCCCGGTTGAAAACACTGAGGCTTTGCACGGAGGGATATACATGGAGGACAATAGTTACGGAGTCACGCGCGATACAGCACTACCTGTCGCCAAACTTCTGCCGATAAATCTCTGCCAGGAACTGAGAACGCAGTCTGTACAATCTGCCTCTGCGCTCACCTCGTGCCTCCAGGATGCCTCCTTGCACGAGTTCATCCAGCGACGACCATAGGGTCGGATTGCTGTATCGTCGCTTATTCGGGTAGTCACTTCGGCTGAACCAGTTACCATCGCCTGAAAGTACCCACCGCAGAATCGAGCGCGTGCTCTCGCGGCTGAATCTGCTCACAACAGGAGACAGGTTTGCCTGCCTGACCGCTATCCGATATGCTTTTCTTACTTCACCCACGAAATATCGGCACCAGAGATTGTAGTCTATGCCAGTATTGGTGGTACCGAGCATGTCGTAGTAATGCTCGCTGCTCCGGAAGAAACACAGGTCCAGAGGAATGACAGAGGCACGAAGACATCCCAAATCCAGCAGCACCGCAACGTTGAGGTAACGACCGAGTCGTCCATTGCCATCGACGAAAGGGTGTATCGCCTGAAACTCTGCAAAAAACAGAGCGGCGCTGATGACAGGAGGAAAACCAAACCGATTCGAATGGTACCAATCAAATAAGGCATGCAGTTCCGGAAGAACGCGTTCAGGAGGAGTCGGAATAAAGCGAACTGTTTCTCCGACGCCCGTGACTATATAGTTCTGTTTATTTTTCAATTCACCTGCAACATCACTGCCCAATATGCCGCCAAAGAGCTCTTTGTGTTTTCGCACTACGCCGTCGACACTAATCTCTGGAAGGCTACCATGTGAGAGGTTGCTGTACGCCCTGGCCAGTCGGAGAAATCCTTCTTCAGCTGCGGAAGCGGATTGAACTGTACCATCAAGAACCATTCTGGCGCGATCCAGTTCAACCACTTCGCCCTCCATTCTCAGACTGGATACGGCATTCCTTAAGCGTGTCATCCCTAGAATGCTCTGGTGCAGCTGAGAAGAAAGTAATTTTGTCTCGATTAAACCATCCAGTCTGAGAATATCATTTGCCGGCCGAACGATGTCTTCCGACAATCTGACCTTGGGTCTGAAGCCTTCAGAAGTGTCTCGTTTGGAAACAGGCATAATCACTTAACAAATATTAGACATATTTACTTGTATCGATGGGTAAGTTAACATATTCATTCTTAAAGCACGTTATTTGCATCCTTCAGGCACCTGAGCAGTGGGCCCGTCCTTATCTGTAAGGACTAACTTGCAGACGCGAAAGACGGTGTCTGGTTTGAAGTCGGATGTTATGAGTTTCTGCTCTGTTGCCCTGTGGCCGGACTCGTGTTGAAACGCCAGAATTGTATCAAATCTTGGACACGCTGTGCAAATAGTCATCGCTAATTCCGCAGACTGTTCGCAGTTGACCTTAGCAGGAAAACATCGGTAAAGCGGCTCAATCTCGCGCAGAGGCTCATTTCAAAGTGCAAACGGGAAGGGTGAAAGGTGAAGTTCGAAGTCTATGGGAATAATGTGCCTGGCTGTATGGGAAGACCCGTTGACAAAGGTCACACCGTCTCGCACGATGTGAATAATAAATTTCTAATAAATAGTATGATATAGTTAGCATATAGGTGACTCATAGTGAAAGATGAGATAACCACAGTACAGCTGAAGAAATCAGTGGTCAGAGCCCTGAAAGAGATTAAGAAATATCCCAGAGAGACCTACAACGAGACAATTCTGAGCCTTATGGCCGTTGCCCGGGAGAGAAATGAATTTGATCTGTTCGTCCAGAAAGCTCAGGAATACAAAATGAAAGAACTCTGGGGAGAAGGGGACTACAGTGGTTGGGAACATGCCTGGACCCGGAGACATAATCATTGCCCGGGTACGGTTTGCCGATGACCAGGGTTCAAAGATTCGACCGGCACTGGTATTGTTTGAAGAGCCCGGCAACGTCGTGATTGCAGGTGTTACAACCAATTTGCGTATGAAAGGGATGCCGATTTCCAAAAGCGAAGGTGCAGCACAGGACAGTGTAATCAAACTGAATTACATATTTACGATAACAAACGACGTCGTGCTAAAAACGGTGTTCCATCTCTGCAGTGAGAAGAAGAGAATGGTACTGAAGGAGCTCATAGAGAATTTCGAGGCCCTCCGTTCCTGATACTGTTCTGCACCCAGTTCTAAAGTCCGGGAAGGGTAAAAGCAAGATCACAGTTGTGCAACCCCTGAAAGAAAGCAGAGCAAAGATCATGCCCAGACCAACCCCCTGGGGCCGCCAGGCCCCGGCAGGAAAACCGTTCCAAAGAGCCAAAAAGGCAGGGTTGTTCACGTACGTTGGAGACCGCTTCGGCCATGATCCTTACTGCACTTCTCATTATTTCTGATGCTGTGCAACCTGTTGCAGCAGGGCCGGGTTTATTCTACCTTCATTCCCTTCCCGGTCATTGCAGCCTTACATCTATGCCTATGCTTTTTATCTCTGCTCTCCTAATCCCGAATTCCTGATCCAGCGTAATTAATGTGTCAGCTCCTGTTTCAGAACAGGCAGCCAGATGCAGAAGATCCAGTGTTCTCATTCTGATCGCGAACGAAATCTCCGCCGCTCTCTGGAACAACCTGTCCATGTCAACCCGCTTCAGCTCTAATCCCAGTCTGTTCAGGTACTGCACGTATGCTT
>DAHXLZ010000052.1 GCA_027365715.1 Methanomassiliicoccales archaeon
TTGCCCGACGCTGCTATCCTGTCCCTGATCTGGTAGATATTCACTGTAATGTAGTACTGCATATTATATATTTAATGCTTATACATAACAGAACTGTTACTGATAAGTGCTAATATGATGCATGAAATTATCGGTCCTCACATGGACCTTTATAGAAAACGTCAGGCTTCCGCTCATGTCGCCATTAGACATACAGAAAGCCGCTGTGCATTCAGTGATATCGTCAATGTCCGTCTTCCCCCTGAACTTCGAGTCTGCAAGTGAGGGTGGTCTTATCTTCGCCGCCAGGAAGAAAAAGGGCAGGACTGTTGATCCGGAAGATGCCATGATCGAGGGGATAGTTAAACTCAACCACGAGACTATACTCACCCGGAATACCGGCCACTTCAGCGGTATTGAGGGCGTGCGCACTGAGAGTTATTGAAATTCAGGAAGATTAGTTCAGGAGTGGGGGTTTGCAAATGTTTGGTGGCGTGATTCAAAACCCTCTTCTGCTTTTTGACCGAAAGATTCGAATTCATGGACAGCAATACCACAATCCGTGGCATTGCATGTCCGTGAACTTGCAAACGAGGAGGGGCAGCGTCTCTACAAGCTTGCAAAGAGAACAAACAATGCAGTGGAAATGCCGTTTCAATTTTTGCCATTTTCGCCGGCACTCATATGCCAGGCTGAGCGGACGCCAGGACGATGCTCGAACAGAAGGGAATGACAAGGGCGGTCGACATGTTCGACCGCTTTCAGGATTCGCTTCACAGTCACACAGCGTTTTCCAAGTGCCATCGTAGGAAGCTGAGAATGACGAACATGCTCGAACGCATAAACCTGGAGCTGAAGAGAAGGACGCGCAAGATCGGAGCACTTCCCAATGACAGGTCGTTACTCCGTCTTGCAGTGTCCATTCTCATGGACATAGATGAGGAGTGGCAGACCGGAAGAAAGTACTTGAACGTAGAGGCTATGGAGTGACTGCAGGCAAGATACAGCGGCAGGGAATCTACAGAAGATCATGTACACTGTCGGGTATGTCGGCAGGACTTTTTATTCAGCCCAAGGAATCCATACAAGTGACGTGAATAATTTCTGGCAGTATTATGGGGTTGGCTACCTTGACAACGCTTATGAATGGGTATATCCATATGTAACTCAGAAGATCCTAGGCAGTGGAGGAACCCCGCCATTCAACAGCAATCCGGGCAGCGGCTCATTCGAAATGACTTTGGATTCGGAGTGGTCAGGAACTATGTCCCCTGGAGCTCTGATAACTGTTGTGATCGACAATGCAGCTTGGTGGCAGGGTCAATCTGCGTTCTACGAATGGGATTATCAATTGGGTTATATGGTTAACACATTGGTTCCAAGCGTTGTGAGTTCCAGCATCGACTTTAATCTGAGTCAACTTACTGGAAGCGAAATGTCCACTATCAACAACCAAATAGTTCAGGGAGCCGCTGAGGGAATAACCTTTGTTTCCGCAACGGGAGATTATGGTTTCTCATCAAGCGGCGTACTGACTAGCATTTCAATGGATCCTTATTCCGTAGCCGCAGGAGGCGTTGAACTCACTCTTCAGTCCAATGGTGGGATCAGCGGTCAAACTGGATGGTATGGAAGTGGCGGTGGATATTTTACAGGCAATAGTATATACGCTCAGCCCGGATACCAGAACGGAATAACACCTAGCAACGGGTATAGAAATGTCCCAGACCTATCATTTCCAGCAGGTCCTTCGATAGCTGTTTATTTCAATGGTGGCCTAGTAGGTGGCTGGGGCGGAACTAGCTTTGCAGCTCCAATGATAGCAGGAGTAATTGCCGATCTATGCCAGTATGGTAGTGGTCATTACGGGTTTATTAACTACGCGATTTACGGAATACCGTATTCGAGCAACGCAATAACGGACGTGACAACAGGGTTCAATGGGCAGAATGCCGGACCAGGTTGGGATTACGTCACAGGTGTAGGCACCATCAACACTTGGAATTTCATACAACAGGTTTATGCATATTATGCTTGTAATTGTCATTGAGGCAACCATGTATGAAAAATGCAGATGTTATCACATATAACAAACTTAAACTGACTTGGATTTCAGTTGCTTCAGGGGTAATGATTAGCATCCTCACATTAGCATATAGCTTCAGTTGGGTAACTTTAGGTGCTTTCCACCCCGGCTCAGCAGGTATTGAATACGGATATCCTTTTGGCTTTGTGGGGAGAATAATCGCTGGCCCCATGCCTGCGTATACGCTTTCGGTTGCACGTAACTATTACTTCGATCCTCTGTCCTTGCTGATGGATTTGGTCGTATGGATATCAGTTGCCGCGATTGTATCCATCTCTGCCGCCACTCTCAAGTTTGACCGAGGTAACAGACGTAGAGTGTATTATTCGTTGCTTTTGACTGCCTCAGTCATCGTCCTTTCACTCACATTGAATTTCGGAAGTTCCAATTTGCCAACTAGGGGGGCTCCGTTGCCATATCTCGAATACACCTCCAGTCTTAATGGGTGGTCTCTGATAACAGATCCTCCGTTCATCTACAGTGGTATGATTATACCAAGTTTCATTTTTGATGTATGCTTCTTATATATCGTTTTCCTAGGAATACTCAGTGCATACTTTGGCCGTAAGACATTGACACTCTCTGGAAATTAAGTTATAGCCTGTTTAGCGTATAGGATTGCCAGCCACATCCGCATGCAGGCAATGGCATCACCGTTTTTTTTTCACGCTCTTCCTGTTCCCGGCAGCCATCGCATGGTATATGCACGTTCGACTGTTTCCAGTTAATTATTAAATAAAATAGATTATAAGGCAATATTATTCCAAAGAGCTATAAGCTCGAGAGTGGCAATGCAGATTTGGCGATTAGTGTGTGAAGCACAATCGAAACCCCTCTGATATTGATGCGGATAAACAGTCTCAGTTGCTAAGTTGGGCCGGAAGGAAAAATCAAAGTCTCCCAGATCTCGCTGAAGAGTCCCAGCCGATCTGTTGTTCTTGGCAGATTCAAAAGCCGTCAAAAGTAGCCGATTGGCTCTTAACCGCCTATGCTTTCTCTTTTCATGATGGCCGATCAGAGGAGGCGAGTGAGAGCGACCACCGTTTCCGATGGAACACTCCCCATCAAGGGTCTTCTGAATCTTTCCTTCCATCTTATGTTCACACTTCGTTAGACCGCATCCCATCTTACATCCCGGCCTTCTCTACGAAGGTTATAACCTTATTGCATTAGTCGTATTTGAATATCTGTTAATCATATTAGATAATCAATATTAACAATCAGTTTAATATATTGGATTGACCTAACCGATAGACATATCCATTGATTGAACATTTACAAAGTTCGCGATGGAAGGCAGCTCGAAGACTATGAGTAATCAATTGGCCAATTGATTACTCATAGTCTTCGAGCTGCCTTCCATCGCGAACTTTGTAAATGTTCAATCAATGGATATG
>DAHXLZ010000068.1 GCA_027365715.1 Methanomassiliicoccales archaeon
GGTTTGAGATGGAACCGTACACCTCCCTGACATAGACTCCGTTCTTCAGATTGTCGAGGAGCAGCATGCCTGGTCCGTCGTTCTGCACCTGGTCGTCGACATGCGCGTTGCCTGTGATCCTCCAGCTGTGCCTGCGCAGCCGCCTTCACCTCCCGCTCTATTCTGTCATCTGTTTTTATGGGCATCAGATAGCTGATGCCCATGCCTGTCAGCATGTGCCTGATTTCGACTGTTGAAAAGCCTCTGTCCATAAGCAGGTGCCTTATGCGCACATACCTCGACGATTCATCCAGCAGTTTCCTCACTACCTTCGGCAGGTTAGAGAATGCATTGTACTCTGTTGCCGCAATCTCGAACCTCATCCCATTCTCCACAACACAGAGTGTTGCAATCCTGTAGAACCAGGATGTACCGTTCTTGTGTTTGCCTCCGACGACGAGCTTTGAAGTTCTCTTCCCGCAGTACTCTCTGTCGTTGCAGTCGATGGCGCAGGTCACGGGATGCGTGAACATGCGCATCCTCACTGCCTTCGAGAGAACATCACTGTTTATTTCCAGCAGCTGCCTTTTCACATCGCGTGCTGGCATCCTGTTCAGTTTGCGCCTGATCGTGTCGCCGGAGGGAACGGGGAGGAGCCATGTCCTCCTCATTGTTTCCGCGAATCCGTCGACGAACCTGTGTGCCATGGCAGTCAGAACGAGCACTGCCAGATAGGCTCCCTTCGGATAGTCCGAATTGCCTACAGGCAGCTGAAAATGGCGTTCAAACCGCTTGAGCACAAAATCCTTAACCTTTCTTTCATTTACATCTTCCGTAGAGTGCATCCCATTGCCTCCAAACAACGGAATGCACTCTCACATCAAAAAACTGTGCCAGTGCAGTAATTTCCCTATGCGGGACTACTGTGCTAATTACCCCTGCCAAAAGCGAGCCTCTCACTTTCAGACAATTCTGTTAATCATATCATCTGTAGCATAACCCAAAAGTTCTGCGGATACCGTTCTGCTGAATCGGCGGAAAGTCTTTCCGCAAGACTCTTGTGACTTGCTGTAATGTGGTTGACCTGAATTTTGCCGTCACGAAATAGATTCCTTCATGAAACGTTCGTGAGGGCCGTAGTACTAATTGGAAATAAATCGGTTCAGTTCGGTATGAAACGTTTGAGTTTGAGCACATTCACTAGTGCTCTCTCTTGCTCATTCATCTGTTCGAGCTTGAACCTGACCTTCTTTCCATTGCCGTCACCGGTGATGAGGCCGCCGAGTCTTATCCTGCCGAGCGTTGCTGCGAGTCTGCCTATGGGGATGCGCTTGCCAGTCGCTTTCTCAACCTTCCACTGAATGTACCTGTAGAAGAGGAGACCCATGACGCACATGAATACATGTGCCCTGATAAGTTTGTCAAGACGATGGTATATCGGCATGACCGGGAAGAGCAGCGTGTCTTTGAGCACATGATAATCCTCTTCCATTGCAGAACGTGCAAAGTAAGTCCTGGCTGTGCGCTCGTCATTCCAGTCCTTCCTGTCGGTGAATATTGCAGTTTTGCCAAAACCATTCACCTTCTCCTTCTCAGCCTTACCGTCAATCCAGTGTGTGAGCGTCATTGCACTCTTCCCTTCAGCAGCCTTCTCAATTGTATTGCCCACCTTATAGCGAAACACAGATCGCCATTTCTCAGGAATGAGTGTGATGACACTGACTCACTGGATTGACGGTAAGGCTGAGAAGGAGAAGATGGATGGTTTTGGCAAGACTGCAATATTCACAGACAGAAAGGACTGGAGTGACGAGCGTATAGCAAGAACATACTTTGCGAGAAGCGCAATGGAAGAGGACTATCATGTTCTCAAGGATACGCTGCTGTTCCCTGTAATGCCCATTTACCACAGGCTCGACAAGCGCATCAGGGCGCATGTATTCATGTGCGTCATGGGCCTGCTGTTCTACAGGTACATTCAGTGGAAGGTTGAAAAGGCAACCGGCGTGCGTGTGCCAATCGGCAGACTCGCCGCCCAGCTGTCGAGAATCAGGCTCGGCGGCCTCATCACCAGTGACGGCAGTGGAAAGAAGGTCATGTTCAAGCTCGAACAGATGGACAGGGACGAGAGGATGCTCGTGAAGACGCTCAACCTCGAACGGTTTGTTCCAAACAAGGCATGAATTATTTTCAATTGATACCACAAACCGCTTACGAACGTTTCATGAGGGACTTTTCACCCCCGATGTCCAAAGTCAGGTCTGACTGGACTGTTAGGAAAGCAGGTTTCCTGCTCAATGAGGATATAATCAAAATGCAGCACAGGACAGCGAGCAGACCTGGAAAATGGAACGGACACAGCTACGATTTTTATAAAATCGGCCATGAACATCTTTATGTCTTCAGGAAGCCCGGGCCGCCGGAAAAAATTGCGGAACTGAAGAACAGTGCAAAATGGTGGTAGCCGCAGCTACTCGAGCGGTCTTCTGCCGCTGTACCCGCCCTCCAGAGTATGCCAGTAGTGAATTTCCATCTCGCCCCTCTGCCAGCAGAGCAGAATAACCTGCCCCTCCCTTGAGGAGTAGAAATCGATGAGGCCCATATCCGGATTCTTCAGAATAACGCCAAGCCTGTTTATTTCCTGAATAGCATTGTTCCATCTGTCTATCCTTGCCCCTTTC